>JAFCZD010000968.1 GCA_019314525.1 Deltaproteobacteria bacterium | reverse complement strand
TGCCCTGGGCTTTTATGCGCGGCCCCGTTGGGGCCGAAGGGCCAAAAAACACCAGACACCTAGACGACGTCAACCTTCAATCGGAAGCCCGTGTTCTTCGGGGTCTATCTTGACCCCGGTACTCTTCTTCGCTCCCACCAGCGCGAAGACTGGTCGTTTCTACTCCTCCTTGAGCCAAGCGCGGGCCTTCGCGGTGCAGCCCAGGCCCGCTGCGACAGCCAGGTAGCGCTCCACGGCAAAGTCGGGGCTGCGCCGCTCGATGAGGCGCTCCGCATCGAGTTCATCCTGGGGCCTCCCTGCAGCCAGCTTCATCGCAATGAGGTCCTCCACACGAGCAACGGGAAGGCGGTGTGCGTCGAAGACCTCCTCATGGGCGCCGGAGATGATCTCTTGCTCTATCTCTGCCTCCGCGACGAGGAAATCCACACGCGGACCATTGATTTCGCCGTATCGCAGAAAGACGATCCCCTCGCAGGCAAGCTCTCGGTCTCCTTCGTCGAAGACGAACCCGTATCTCGGCGCTCGCTCCAGCACTTTTTCGAGGTCGAGTTCGGAGATCAGAAAGTCGACGTCATAGGTAGCCCGCACGTAGCCGTGGATCGCCACGGCCAATCCGCCGATAAGACAATGGTCGACATCACAGGCTTCGAGCAGCAGCGACGCTGCGGCGACGATCTCATCCAGCACGACGTGAACCCGCTCGGAGACGGCGAATCGCCGCGATTTCGGCTTCGCGGCGTTCGCTGAGGTCCCGCGCCTGCAATTCGGGTTCGAGTCGCGCGGCCAAGGCCCGGTAGAGCTCCCACGCGTGTCGAGCCCGCTCATTTGCAGTCATAGTGGCCACCCACGCTTGGTCAGCACGAAGAGACGCGGCTGCTAACTTTGCCCAACGATCCATGTTCAAAGCATAGCGGAGCCAGAGTCAGCTTGCCACCACCAAGATCCCCCTGGACTCCGGCGGTGCCCACTATGGTACTTAGAGGGCGCATTCTACGATGAGTCACCACCTCACGGCTGCACCTCAAAAGCCCCCAAATCGCACGGCCCCACACGAGGAAGACCGCGCTGATCGGTCTCCGGACATCCCTGGCCTGCGTCGATGGCGGCGCTCCCTGGCTGCAACGCGAGGGTCGCGGTCGAGCCCCCATTGTCCGCGAGCTCTCCCAGCATAGGATCGGCGCCTATGGGATCTGTCGTACAGGGCGTGTCATTGTCGTCGATGGCGGGCCATTGCAAGTTGTTCGAGCCCTGCATGGGGTCCCGACAGCTGAGATCGATTCCCCACTCGTTGGCCGCGCTATTGAAGGCGATAATGCTGTTGCGCACAGTTACCGACGTGGTGTCCTCATTGAAAATGGCGCCAGCGGAATGCTCCGCGTGGTTGTTGGCCATCGTCACGCTCTCGATCACCAAGTTGGCACCGGAGATGGCCCCGCCGTAGCCGCCCTCTTCACCGGGGACACCCGCGTTGTTGCCAAAGAAGGTGCAGTTGGTCACCTCGCTGAGGAAATTGCCATCGACCCAGACCCCACCAGCGTGGGAATCAGAGTGGTTGTCGACGAAGAGTGAATGGGCGAGCTGAAGCGGCGCATTTCCGGTACGAAGACCTCCACCCAGCGCACCGCCGCCGTTGCTGCGCTCCACGACGTTGGACTCGAAGACACACTGATTGACGGTGATACGGTCCGGTGGATACGCAAAGAGGTAGCATGCACCACCATGCTGGCGCCCGCGGTTGCCTTCAAAACGACAGCCACAGAGGTCGATCACCCCACCCACGTCGGTGTCGTTGTTGTTGCTGGCGCCATCGGTGTACACGGCGCCACCGCCGTTGTCGCTGACGTTGTCGATAAAGGTCGAGTTCACGATCGTCAGCCCCGAGAGCAGGTTGTGAACCGCCCCACCAGTGCCGCCGCGATTGCGTGTGAATGTGCTGCGCACAATCACCATGGTACTCTCGCTGGGCACGTAGAGCGCCCCGCCACCCTCTTCGCCCTCACCACCAGCCGTATTGTCTGAGAACACGCAATCGAAGACCGCCAGCGACCCTCGCCACCCTCCGCGGATGGCCCCACCACTGGCGCGGTTATCGCCGCTGGTCGTGGC
>JAFCZD010000305.1 GCA_019314525.1 Deltaproteobacteria bacterium | reverse complement strand
AGTGCCTTCATTGGAACAGTGCCTTCATTGGAACAGTGCCTTCATTGGAACAGTGCCTTCATTGGAACAGTGCCTTCATTGGAACAGTGCCTTCATTGGAACAGTGCCTTCATTACAGCAGTGCCTTCATTACCGGGCCATGTCGCTGCTGCGGGACTCGCGGATCACGCAGACTCGGATCTGGCCGGGGTAGGCGAGCTGGTCTTCCACTTCGCGGGCGATGTCTTTGCTCATCATCACCGCCATGTCGTCGTTGACCACGCTGTTCTCGACGACCACACGAATCTCGCGCCCCGCCTGGATGGCGTAGGCTTTGTCCACGCCCTTATGGGCCAAGCAGAGCTGCTCCAAATCGGCCAAGCGTTGCACGTAGCTCGCTAGGCGCTCACGGCGTGCTCCGGGCCGACGCGCGCTGAGCTGGTTTGCCACGTCGACGATATGGGCCAAGACAGTCTCTGGCTCCGTGTCGCCGTGGTGGGCCTCGATGGCGTGGACGACCTTGGGGCTCTCACCATATTTCTTTGCTAGCGCCGCGCCCACCTGTGCGTGGGAGCCCTCTGTCTCATGAGGGACCGCTTTGCCGATATCGTGCAAGAGCCCTGCTCGCCGCGCTTGCTTGACGGCGACGCCGAGCTCAGACGCGATCAAGCCCGAGATGAAACCCACCTCGATGGCGTGTTGCAGCAGGTTCTGCGCATAGGAGGAGCGGAAGCGCAGCTCACCCAGTATGCGGATCAGCTCTGGATGCACCCGGTGCAGCCCTAAATCGAAGACGGCTTGCTCACCCGCTTCTTTGCAGGAGGCGTTCACCTCATCGGTGGCGCGCTTGACCACATCCTCGATACGCGAGGGGTGAATACGGCCATCAGCGATCAAGCGAGCGAGCCCTATACGCGCGACCTCCCGTCGCACAGGATTGAAGCAGGAGAGGATCACCGCCTCTGGGGTGTCGTCGATGATCAGATCAACACCTGTGGCCGCCTCGATGGCGCGAATGTTGCGCCCCTCGCGACCGATGATACGCCCCTTCATCTCGTCCGAAGGCAGCTGCAGCACGCTGACCGTGCGCTCAGCCACATATTCGCTGGCATAACGCTGCACGGCCGTGGCGATGATCGTCACCGCGCGTTCCCGGGCGTCCTTCTCCGTCTGCTCTTCGATCTTGCGGATCTCAGCGGCGCTGGCTTGGCGCGCCTCATCCCGCATCTGGTCCATCAGCTGCTCACGGGCTTCTTCGGGGGAGAGCCGCGCGAGTTCTTCCAGCTTAGCCTGGGCCTTCTGGAGCTTCTCCGTGGCGCTCACTGCCGCCTCAGCCGCCCCTTTTTCGCGCCGCTCGACATCACGGTCCTTCTTGTCGAGGGAGGTTTGTCTCTCCTGGAGCTGCTGTTGCAGACCATGGACATCCTCCTCCTTTTTAACCAGCTCGCTACGTTGCTCTTCGAGCTGCTCGCTTCGGCGATTCGCCTTCTCCTCTGCCCCTGTTCGGGCCTTGATGACGAGCTCCTTGGCCTCGAGTTCAGCGTTCTTGCGGATGGTTTCAGCTTCTGTGGTGGCAGCCGAGAGCAGCTTGTCAGCTTGTGCATCTGCTGAGCCGCTGCTGGCGTCTTCGCGTTTGCGGCCAAGAAAGAAGCCTATAACCGCGCCAGCGCCTGCACCGAAGAGGGCGAGCACGATGATCATGGGAGTGGACACAAAGTCCTCCGCGTCGGGATCAACCCGATCGTAAGCAACCTCTCACATCGATAACTAACGATGCAGAGAGGCTGTGCCCTGACGGGAAACGGAGGTGGCGCGGGGAAGGGTGAAGGTGGTGAGGGTGCGAAGACGGAGGGGCGAGGATCGCCCAAGTGCCCATGACTTCCTCTAAGCTATTCAAACCACTTCAGCCTAATCTATGCAAACCGGTCCGACCCGAAAGGGGCGATCCGGATCAACGTTCTTCCGTCGCATCCAACCCCGACGGCCGTTGCGGGTAGTCTTGAGCAACGGCAACGTCATGGGCGATCTATGAAAATTCCCCCGCCCCGCCCACCAACCATCACCAAACGGTGCAGGGGAAACTATACTATTTTTTTTTGGCTCGAACTTGTCTCTGCTCCTCCTTTTCGAGGTAGGCCAACACTCGCTCCGCCCTGTCTCTGACGTTATGCTTCAACTCGGCGGTTTCTCGACGCTCTTGGAAGAGCTCATCCGCCATGTTGAGGGCTGCCAGGATCGCCAATTTCTGGGTCTGAACAGGACGCGACGTGTTGCGCACCTCCTCGATCTGTTGGTTGACGTAAGCGGCCAGCTTACGCACATACGTCTCATCGGCGTCTGTCCGAACCGATAAGCGCTGACCTGCAATATCGACGGCGACCGACCTTGTTCGTCCCAAGGAATTACTTTCGTCCCCAGGAAATACTTTCGCCCCAAGGAATTGCTCGCCGCCAGTAACGTCAACAGACCAATAACAGCATTTATTGTAGAGATCGTGCAAACACCATGTCAAGCGCTTTTGGCGGCAGAGGGGGGGACTTAGAGGAGACTTATGAGTGCTTAATCAGCGTTCTTTTGTGTGAGCCGCAGTAGAAAATTGGCAAGCACCAGGCGTACTTTGCGCGTGGGCTCAAAGAAGCGGACGCCGATGCCCTTCCCTTGGGACCCACACCAGGCGACTTCTCCAGGGAGGACAAAGCGCTGCTCTTCACCTGGGATCTCTAGCTCGACATGGGCAGGGGTTCCGAGGGTGCTCTCAGATGGAGCTGAGAGAAAGAGCCCACCCTGGCTGAGGTTGGTAACGTGGGTGTCCAGGGTCTGACGCGGTGAGCGATAGAACGCGCGTAGCGCCACAGGCACACGACGGGAGAGACGTCGGTCGTCATCATCGTCAGGAATGGAGTCCGGTGGAGTGGGGAGCATCACCAAAGTTCCTCCGCCGGGCAGGACGGCAACCCCCCCAGGGTGCAGACACTAACGAAAGTTGAACCTAATCGCGGATCGGAAGATACGCAACAGGGTTGGGGTCGTCAATGGCTCATTCAGAGGGGGCGGAACACAGCGTATCCTCTCATTCGGCGAAGGAACCTTGTGGCCAAAATGGGAATCGAGTGGTGGAAACATGGCTCGGATATTGACAGAGCGAAGGAGCGATGTTACCTGAGGGCGCGTTTTTGGGCCGTTAGCTCAGTTGGTAGAGCAGTAGATTTTTAATCTATTGGTCGCAGGTTCGATTCCTGCACGGCTCAATGTCCCCATCGTCTAGCTTGGCCAAGGATACCGGCTTTTCATGTCGGCGACATGGGTTCAAATCCCGTTGGGGACGCTCTATATCTACTTGATCTTGTTGAGGACCGATCACCAAGCGGTGGGTTGATCGGCGGTTCCTCGCCCCCCACAGATGATCGAGAAACAGATGCGTGCCGGTGACGCCGGGATGGTCCTGGCGGTTGCTGAGGAGCAGCAGTGCCGAGAGCTTGTGCTCGGTGCTTGGGGCTGTCAAAGAGTCAAGGCAACGGCATAGCCATTTGTGTAGCCCCCTTTGTTTCTCGCCGACAGATTAGCGGCTCCCGCCGCCGTCCCAACTGCACCTTCGCAGGCTGTGCTTGCTCCAATCGGTCGTGCGCCCAAGCCCAGTCCAGGATTTCACAAAGCGACGAAGAGTGTCATAACGTGCAAGTATGGACTTTGCCGGCAATGTCTCGCTTCAATAAATCCACGAGATGGCGTGCTAGTTCGCCCAGGTGAATGTAAAGCAGGTCTTCATGATAGCTCCCATCAGCCTTTGTCTTCATGCAATGCAAACCATGTAACAATAACGCTCACTAGCTTCTCTCTGGACTGTGCCAGGGCTGCTCACAGAGCGCCTGGCCGTTATCATGAAGGAGCGCTGAGCATGTCCCTCGACCGCATTATCTTTTTGTTCGCAGGCAGTTTTATTCTTGTTTCGATACTCCTGGCCCACTTTGTCAGCCCCCACTTTCTCTGGGCGACGGTCTTTGTTGGCGCCAACCTTTTACAAGCCTCTCTCACGGGCTTCTGCCCATTGGCGACGATTCTCAAGCGCGTTGGGATCCGGCCCGGCCAGGCTTTTGACTGACCATGTGGTGCTCAATCCAGATCCCTCTCGCGTAAGGACGCTACTTCACGGGTATGGCCTGCTAGAAAGCGCAGTTTTGCTTCAAGGACAGGCAGGCATCCAGGCTCCCCGCTTGTGATACTATGCACAGGTGGGACGCTCGTTGGATATTATCCAAACCTTTGTGTGGGCTGTCTTGGCGCTGAGCGCGGTGATATCGCTGCATGGTTGCGCGCGTTTTGGGTTTTCCCCCACCCCCCAGCAGACGCTCGACGGCGGTGTGTCAGTCGATGGCTTGGGTTGGGACGACGCAGGCGACACCCACACGTTGATGGCCGACGGCTTGACGGATGGGTCGATGGATGGTTTGGCCGATGGCTTGCCTGTGGACGGCTTGCCTGAAGACGGGCCTTTTGTCGACGCTATTGAGGACGTCGCTCCGTCCTTCGACGCGAGCATTGGAGACGCAGCCACAAACCTCCTTTTCGAGTTGCGCACCCTGAGCGCGCGGCCTGAGACGTTTACTCCAGGCGTGATCAAGAGTGGCTTTGCGCTCCGATGGGAATTGGGCGATGGCACCACCATCGACGCCCGTGACGTCAAGCATACCTACGAGCAAGTGGGAGAGAAGGTGGTACGTGTCTTCTCGCCCGATGGGGGCGACGGGATCACAAATTTGTGGGCCATCGGCTGTCAGCTGACGGGGCGAGTCCCCGCAGGATTGAATCTGCTCTCGAGCTTGAGGACCCTGGAGCTTTGGGACAATCGGCTCACACAAGGCATCCCAGCCGAACTCGGCCAGCTTTCGAGTTTGGAGGTGCTGGATCTCGGGTCTAACGGGCTCAGTAGCATCATCCCCGCTGAGCTTGGTGCGCTGTCCAACTTGGGGAGTCTCTACCTCTCATCCAACAGTCTCTTAGGTGCCATCCCGCCAGAGCTGGGTTCTCTCACGAAGCTGGAGAATTTGTACCTCTCATCCAACCAGCTCATTGGCCCCATTCCAGCCGCTCTCGGCGGGCTTGGGGGGCTGCTGCGTATGTCCCTACAGTCCAATCAGCTCAATGGTACGATCCCTGCTGAGTTGGGCCAGCTATCGAAGCTGGAGTTTCTATGGCTTCACACCAACCAGCTGACGGGCTATGCGCCTGGGGCCTTTTCTGGCCTCTTCGCGATCCAAGCCATTCAACTTCAGGATAACCTTCTCGATCAGACGGCTGTTGATGCGATCATCAACGACCTCTACCAAGATCGAGGCAAGCACACGAGCCTGAGCCGGGCCCTCGATATCTATGGCACCAACGCGGCGCCCAGCGTCGCCGGATGTGCCCAAATAACGGTCTTACGGGACACCTTCGGCTGGTTCATCCATACAAGCGGGTGCTGAGAGACGCTCGCTGCCAGTCCAAGGCAAAGCGCGAGGTATTTACGTAGCCGGTGGGCGTCATTGGCATTGCGCTTCTTCTGGCGTGACTCGGCGAAGAGCACACGCCCAGTCCGACATGCTCTTGCATCGCCGACAGACGTTCACCACGTCGGCCAGCTGAACACGGTCGAAGCGGTCCAATACGCCAACTGCACTTCAGTGGGTGCATGATACGCAGGACGACCTGCAACACCGGGAGCCAGACGATGACCACGACAGCCACGACAAGCGGACGATCCATCAACGTTATTCAGAGCAATAAGGGCGTGATCAAGCTGTGGACACGCGGGGTGTCCGTGGAAGAGGAGGCCGTCGAGCAGCTGCGTCGCGTGGCGGATCTGCCCTTCGTGCACAAATGGGTCGCCGCAATGCCCGATGTTCACCTGGGAAAGGGCGCCACCATTGGCAGCGTGATCCCCACAGACAAGGCGATCATCCCTGCGGCTGTGGGCGTGGACATTGGCTGCGGCATGATGGCGGTGCAGACGAGCCTCAGCGCCAACGATCTCCCTGACAACCTGCGATCTATTCGTCTGGCCATCGAAGCAGCGGTGCCCCATGGGCGCACCAACCGAGGAGGCTTTGGTGACCGCGGGGCGTGGGGTGATATCCCCGAGCGTCAAAAGCACGCCTGGGACGAGCTTGCGGGCCCCTTCGCGCGCATCGCTGCCAAGCACCCCAAGGTCGCCAAGGCGAACACCATCCATCACCTTGGAACGTTGGGCACGGGCAATCACTTTATCGAGGTCTGCCTCGATGAGACAGAGCAGGTCTGGTTGATGCTGCACAGCGGTTCGCGTGGCATTGGCAACCGCATCGGTACCTACTTCATTTCCTTGGCCAAAGAAGAGATGCGGCGCTTCCACATCGATCTACCGGATAAGGACTTGGCGTATTTGCCCGAGGGCTCGCGCCACTTTGATGACTATGTCGAGGCGGTCGCCTGGGCTCAAGACTTCGCCGCGACCAACCGGCGCCTGATGATGGAGGCGGTGCTTGAGGCGCTGCGCTCCGATCCTCAGCTGCCTGAGTTTCACACAGACCTGATGGCGGTGAACTGCCATCACAACTACGTGTCCAAGGAGCGTCACTATGGCAAGAACGTCTATGTGACGCGCAAGGGCGCCGTGCGTGCCCAGGTGGGTGATTGGGGCATCATTCCAGGCAGCATGGGGGCCCGCTCCTACATCGTCAAAGGCAAGGGTAACGCCGAGAGCTTCTGCAGCTGTAGCCACGGGGCGGGTCGCGCCATGTCTCGCACAGAGGCCAAGCGCCGCTTCTCGCTGGGCGAGCATGTCAAGGCCACCATGGGCATCGAGTGCCGCAAGGACGATGAGGTGATCGACGAGACACCCATGGCGTATAAGCCCATCGAAGCGGTGATGAAGGCACAAGAA
>JAFCZD010000304.1 GCA_019314525.1 Deltaproteobacteria bacterium | reverse complement strand
TCCATATCCGTGTTGTCAGCGTCCCAAGTCATCACGATGCGCACATCCATATCGAGGTGCTTGACGAGCCGTGGGTCCACGGGGATCTGCTCCAGCCCAACCCGACGCGCCTTGGGCAAAATATGGTTCAACTCCGTCAGGGCGATGACTTCAATCTCGCTGAAGCGTTGCCAGCGCTGCATCACCACCTTGGCGAGCAGCTCAAGGGCACGCGTGTAGTCCTTCTTCGCTGCGTTGCGGGCACCTCGCCGCTTGTGGGCGATGCTCTCATCCGCTCTGCGCTCAAGCACCAGCGCCAGGTCGCGAAAGGACTGCGGCTCTTCTGGGCGAAGTCGTCGCACGGCGTCGAAGAGCTGAGCGCTGAGATCGAGCTCGTTCACCTGCGCGAGCCGATGCGCCAAGACGCGGATCAACGCAGGATTTTCCAACTCGAGTTCAGCAAGGTTTGAGAGGATACGCAGGGCCACCGCCTTCTTCTTGTCACGGCGAAAGGTGTGAGCGCAGTCGAGGTAGAACGCCGGCGCGGCGCCATGTATCTTGCGCTGCTCGAGATACACCCTGTAGCGTCGTCTCGCTGGCGCGGCTTTGATGGCGACAATGTACGGCGTCTTTGGGTCCCAGGCCTTGATGGAGATCGAGGGTTGAGGTCGCCATGCGTTCCCGTCCTTCTTCTTCTCCTTGGCGGGAGCCTCCTCGGCCGAGGGGGCAAAATCAAACGCCCCATCGCTGGACGAAGGAGAGCGCCCGGCCCTGGCGGGCATCCTGCGTGCCATGGATATTTGTGATGGGAAGCGATAGTTCTTTGGATAGGTGAAGCGCCTGCTCCACCAATCGACGCGCTGCTTCCAGAGGCCCAGCACGTGCTTCAGTTTCGAAGTCTGCGCCCGCCGGAAGGCCTGTTTACGCTGCGCCATGCCCCTATCGTATTGGGCGCGCATCTTCTTCAGAGCGCCGGGTGGGCGAATCTCATGCTGCAGGTATTGCGAAAGTGTCTCGAGCACGATCAGCGACGTCTCCGCCGTGACGATGCCGTAACGCCGACCAACCTCCGAGATCTTCTCGGCGTTGCGCTCGGGAAAGATCATCAGCTCGGTGACCTTCTTCTGCGCCCAAGCGCGGCGCAGCAGATCGCCAGCGATGGCATCCCTTCGGGAGATAACGAAGCGCTTGCTGCTTGTGGTGCTCTTTCCGTAGCCAAAGTGCATCGTCAGCACAGCCCTCTCACTCTGGAGCTCGCCCACCAAATCAAAGCTGCCCTGCACGGGTGTCTGCAAGCGTGGGTATGCGCCAGCGATCTCGCTGCCCTTCATCTCGGCGCGGAGAAAGGAGAAGGCTGGATCTCCGATTTGCTGGGCGGCTTTGTCGGGAGAGACGCGACGCAGGTTGAAGTACGCGCCACCGGTGCGCAGCGCCAGGTAGCGCAACAAGTCGTGGCTGGCGGTAGACGCGCTGTTGATGGCGTAGATCGGCGTCTTCACCTCAGCGGGATCTTCGAGCCCAAAGTTGGACACCCCATCAGAAAAGAGCAGGTTCACGCTCGCTCCGCGGATGGGCGGGAGAGCTCCGATCTGTGTGCCTCCATCATATCGCACCTGCCGCAACATGCTCAGCAGGGCGCTGCGCTGGGCGGGAAGGCGAAACTGACGAGGGCCCTCGGCTGCGTTAGAGAAGAGCACCACGTGGGCCTCGACATGAGCTTGACCAAGACGCTTCAGATAGGCCTCGAGGAGGGAAAGCTCGCTCTTATGATCGGCCTTCTCCCGCGAAAGAGAGGCGTCCCAGTAGATGGCGATGCGCTTGGGCACAGAGTTCGTGGCCACCCTTGGGCTTCGTTGTGGGTGGTGGCGGATCGCAAAGTAGATCTTGCCGTCAGGGGCACGCTCCACCCGCACGGGGCGCTCGTCGTTGCGTGGCAGCGCAACGTAGAGGTCTTGCTGCACACGAGCGTTCTTCAGCGTAGCCTGCATGACGAAGCTGTCTCGCCAGCGAGAGAAGCTGAGGCCCTTGGGCCCACCGCGCGCTACCACCGGTTGTGCCACAGCCTTCACGACCTCCACCCGCAAAGAGAGCTTGCCCACCCGATCGCGAAAGCTCAGGGGCAGGTAGTAGGTCGCACGGCCTTGGATCGTTTCGATCTCGGAGACCGTACTGACACGAATGGTGCGGGTCCCTCGAGCCGGGATAGGAAAAACACGGGTCTTGAAGTTGTTACCCTTGGTCCACTCTATGAGCCCAGGATCGATGCCCTTGCGGACCTCGGTCTCGAAGACCTGCCGGCCCTTGTCCTTGTCCACCACCACGCCGTCCACCATCACGCCATGCACGTCGAGGGCGTACCCACTCACCACCGCCCCTTCAGGCAAGGGGAAGTAGAGGTCGCCTTCCATCACCGCAAAATTGGGGTTGTAGAAGGTCATGGTCATGGTGGTCTCAGCGAGGTGCCCGACGATCTTGGCTTCGATCTTCACCTTTGAGAGCTTCAACGGGCGCGAACGATTGTTCTGGCGCACCATCAGCGCCGGGGGTGGTAGCGGGCGGTGCCAGAAGCCCCGCTGGCGATGAGCCTGGGGCTGGGCCCGCGCCAAGGGGAGGGCAAAGAGCATGGTCAGAGCCAGAATCGAGGTGCGCATGATGGGCCTCATTGCAGGGGGAATTGGAGCCATCATACGCTCTTCTAACGCATGAGTGGCTGCAAAGGTCTTTCCTGAGCATTGACAGGCTCGGAGGCTCGGGTCAGGAGGCTCGACGAGCCTACTCGAGGTACGTATAGCCAGCCATGCCCTGCTCGTAGCCTCGCAGGAGCAGGCGCCCCTCAGCCAAGGAGAGGGTTCCGGATCGCACAGCGCACTCAATATTCTGTCGCAGCGCACGCACGAGCTCATCGGCTTGATACCCCACGTAGCCGAGGACCTCCTTCACGGTGTCCCCCTTCACGACCTCCTCGATGGCCCAGCCCCCCTCTTCGGCGGCGCGCACATGAACCACGTTGGTGTCACCAAAGAGGTTATGCAAATCGCCGAGGATCTCCTGATAGGCGCCGATCAAGAACACACCCAGGAAATAGGGTTCACCGGGTACAAGGGGGTGCAACTCAAGCACCTTCTTCAGATCCTTGCGGTGGACGAAGTTGTCGATCTTGCCATCTGAGTCACAAGTGATGTCGGCGAGGGTCCCAAGGCGCGTGGGCTCCTCGTTCAGCCGATGGATCGGCATGATGGGGAAGAGCTGCTTGATCGCCCAGGCGTCGGGCATGGACTGAAAGATGCTGAAGTTGCAGTAATACACGTCAGCCATCGCCTCAGTGAGGTCCTCGAGCTCCTCAGGGAGCTGACCGCGCTTCTGCCCACGCTTGAGCACCTCAGCGCAAATAGCCCAAAAGAGCGCCTCCGCTGTGGCTCTCAGCTCTAGGTCGATGTAGCCAAGAGAAAAAAGGCTAATCGCCTCATCGCGCGCCTGTAGGGCGTCGTGAAAGGCCTCGACCATGTTGCGATCCGTCAGCCCCTCGTAGGCCTCGAGAAGATCATGAAGCGGCTGGGGCTGGTCCTCCTCCTCACGCGCCACCAACCTGGCGCGTGCCCTCTCCACATCAACCTCCCGCTCGATGGTGGCCGCGCCCACGACGTCAAAGACCAACATCGTGGAGTAGGCCACCATAGCCCGCCCAGACTCGGAGAAGATCGTTGGATGGGGGACCTTGGTGTCATCGCAGACCGATTGAATGCGGTAGACGACGTCGTTGGCGTACTCAGCGATGGTGTAGTTCATGCTCGATTCGCTGGACGTTTGACTGCCGTCGTAGTCGACCCCCAGCCCTCCACCGATATCGATGATCTCCAGCCCCGCGCCGAGACGCCGTAGCTCGGCATAAAAATGCGCCAACTCCGTGATGGCGCCCTTGAGGCGACGAATGTCCGAAAGCTGGCTGCCAATATGGAAGTGCAGCATCTTGAGGCAATCGCCCATTTGATGCTCTTTGGCCACGTCTAGGGCGTGCAGTAGCTGCCGAGGGGAGAGACCAAATTTGCTGCGAATTCCTGTGGAGGCCTGCCACCTCCCCGCCCCACGCGCCGACGGTTTGACGCGCAACCCGATCTTGGGGCGCACCTCGTAGCGCTCAGCCTCGGCGATGATCAGTTTGAGGTCTGCAAAACGCTCCACCACAGGGATGATGTTACGCCCCAGCTTGGTGGCCAGGACTACCGTCTCGATGTATTCCCGGTCCTTGAAACCATTGCAGACAATAGGCATCTCGTCGTGCCCGACCATCATGCCCAACGCCGCCAAGAGCTCCGGCTTTGAGCCAACCTCGAAGCCAAAGCCGAAGGGGCTGCCCAAATCACGCATCTCCTCACAGACGAAGCGCTGCTGGTTGACCTTGATCGGATAGACGCAATGATACTGACCCTTGTAGTCGTTTTCCTCGATGGCGCGAGCAAAGGCGTCATGCAACGTGGACAAGCGATGTTGCGTCAGCTCGGGGAAGCGCAGCAGCACAGGCGTATGAATCTCGCGCTCGGCCAAGCCTTGTACCACCTCGAAGAGATCGATGGCCTGCTGCTCTTGCGCACCAGGGCGCACCTCGAGGTGCCCTTCAGGGGCGATCCCAAAATAGCCTTTGCCCCAATCAGGCAGCCCATAGACTCCGGCGGACTCCTCTGCCGTCCAAGGGCCTTGGAGCACAGGGTTGTTCTTGGGTGGGAGTGTCGTCGTCATCGGTGCCACTATACCTTCGCGGCGTAAGTCGCGAACCAAAAGAAATGAAAGATGACGACAGAGAAGTGCCCCTAGCGGCAGTCAGGGACCTGAGCGGCGTGCGCCCGCTGCCTCAAAGCGGCGAGCTCGTCAGTGCCCATCAAACCGCGCGAGAGCAAGAAGTCATCGACGCAGCGCTCCAGCTGCCGTTGCCGTCCGAGCACCGCGAGGCGCTGGGGACGCGTCATCAAGCCACATTGCACCGCGGCATCGCAGAAACGATCCCCCCTGTCACGACGCCGCAGAAGAGCGCTTACGTCGTTGGAGCTGAGCATGCCCCACTCCATGGCGATGCGCCCGACTTGGGGGCGGTGGCGCCGCTGCCAAGTCTGGATCTCGAGCAGCTGTGAGAACGTGATGCGACCTGAGTAATAGAGAAACTCAGTGAAGCTCGGGGGGCGCTTTGCTGTACTTCGGCGTGCGCGTCCAGCGCCAGGCGACACCACAGGCGCTGCTGGTGGCCCCTCCATCAAAGAGATCCTCGAGGCTCCTTCGAAGAGCGAAATAAGCAGAGTGTGCGCTTGGGTCAGAGAGAGAAAAGCCTCTGAGAGTTCATCTGCAGGGCGTCCAAGGGAGGCCGCACGGTCGGGGTGTAAGACAAAAGCTCGGTCGCGGTAACGGCGCGCCAGCGTAGCGCGATCGATGATCACCGGCCGTGAGCGTCCAAAGAGCAGCTCACAGGCGGTCGCGACTTCGGAGGTGATGAGAACCTGACGCATGGGGCGATTCTAAAAAGCTCAGACGCTGGGGTCCACTTTCCGCCCTTTTCCCACTCTAAACCCACGCCCAGAGCGCCGCCAACGCCAAGCCAACCGCTATTCCGAAGGAAAATTGCGCCCAGCGCACCCCTTGGTCGCCCCTCCGCAGCTCACTCTCGGGGAAGTGAACCCGTATCAATGCCTCGGCCTCGGCGTCGAGCAAGTAGAGCATATCAGCAGGGATCAGCGCGGCGTACTCGCGCAGCTGGCGGCGCGTGCTGCGCAGGCAGGGATCGCCTGCCCTCTCACCCGTCTTCACCTCCACCACCGCCAGCTCACCGGCGCGCTGCACCATGAAGTCTGGGCGAATGGAGATGGGCCGCGCCTCACCGTCCACCTCCACCTCCCCCTTGAAAACCGGCTCAGCCGCCAAAACCTCGAAGCCCCACCTTTCCAGCAAGGTGCGAGCGTGCTCCTGGCCTCGCACACCACGCTCGAAACGTCTGCGCATCCTGCGACGTGCGAGGGGTCCACGTAACCACCCTCCCAGGGCGGCCAGGGTGCCCACCACCGCCGAGGCCAAGGCGATGAGACCGGCAATGGCGTCTGGGCTCAAGGGTAGAGACCTGAAGGCTGAAGACTCAATGGAGGACTCCTCAATGGAGGACTCAGGGGCGCGCGACGATCTTCAGCTTGCGCGCAAGACGAATCCAATGCGCCACTTGAGATTTGCTCGGAGGATTGTCCGAAATCTTCTGCGTTTTGTTGACCTCCATCATGCGCTTGAAGAGCGAGCCGGCGCCTTGGCGGCGCAGCTTGGCCACCGTCGGCACCTTGGCAGCTTCGAGCAAACGCGCCATCTGCGGTCCCACACCCTTCACTCGCACCAAATCGGCCATGAAGACCCAGCTGGTGAGTTGGGCCAAGCCGAGGCCCGTATCCTTGGCCAATTTGACACGCTTGGTCTTGCTTGCGCCCTTGGAGAGCAAACCGTCTGTGTCGTGGATCGCCGTCTTCGCCAGCTTGGTCACGGCTGCTTTGGGCAACACCTGGTCCAGAGGATAACTGCTAGCCATGACCAGCGGTGAGATGACGAGCGTTAGCGCAAAGATAAGCGCGGTAATGGACCTCATACGACTGCTCCTTTTGGGTGACTCTTGAATGATAGCGTGCCCAGAGCCACAGGGCCACAGAGCCACAGGGCCACAGCCCGGTGGCCCCGCACTTCACGCTAACCCCCGTTCTGATCTAATCTCTGATCCTCGACATCCACCAGGAGGATCCAAATGCAGCAAAAGACCCTTTCCGCCATCATTGCCTTGCTCTTGGCAACATTCGCCACAGGGGCCGACGCTCGTGGCCCCCTCGTCTGCAAGGGCTCGCAGAACATCAAGCTCAAGGGCCAGGAGATCAACGCCGCCAAAGACGCC
>JAFCZD010000303.1 GCA_019314525.1 Deltaproteobacteria bacterium | reverse complement strand
GTGCTGCTCACCATCATCGCCGAAGTCTTTGCAGGTCCACTCGCACGGCTGCAGGATAAGCCAGAGGTCGTGACCGCCCTGCGCTATCTGGCGCCGAGCGCGCCCTTCGCCGCGTTGATTCTAGTGTTCATCGCCGCCACCATGGCGGCCAAAGTGTTGCGCTTCAACCTCTATGTGCGCGGCCTCGCCCAGCCAGGCCTGCTCGCCCTCGTCGCCTTACCCGTGGGCTATCTGGCGGGGCCGAGCTTGCTCAACCTCTGTCTTTCGCACCTTGGTGCTACCATCGCCGCCGCGCTCCTGGCTTGGTTGGCGGCGGGGCGTGTCTTTTCACATCTTCCCCTGCGCAGGGCCCTCTTGCGCGGGCCTCCCCATTGGGAGTTGGTGCGTTTTTCGTTGCCCATGGGGCTCAGTGAGTTTTTCAACGCGCTCCTGCGTCGCGTGGATATCATCCTCCTCAGCGTCTACGTCGATGAGCGCGCGTTGGGCGTCTATGCGGCAGCCGAGTTGATCAGCCGTGTGGTGGCCAATGCGCGCTACGCCTTCGATCCCGTGGTGGCGCCCATCTTCGCCGAAGCCTTGCGGCAGAAGGATGCCGCACGCCTCGCCTATAATCTGAAGCTGATGACGCGCTGGGTGGGGCTCTTGACGTTTCCCATCGTCGCCGCTGTGAGTGGTTTTCGCCACGACCTCCTCTTGCTCTTTGGGCCCGAATATACCGCCGCTGGCGGGGTGCTGGTGGTGCTGCTCGCGGGGCATTTGCTCAATGGTGTTGTCGGGCTCACGGGTTGGGTGATCCCCATGTCGGGTCGCTCGCACCTCGTGCTGCTCAACAACGTGGTCTCCGTAGTCGTCAATGTTGTGCTCTGCCTCTGGCTCTTGCCGCGCTATCAGCTCATGGGCGCCGCCATCGCCGTGGGAGGCGCCGTGGTGGTGGTGCAGTTGCTCTTCTGCCTGCAGACATTCCACCTTGAGCGCGTGCATGCCTTCTCCTGGGGCTTTTTCAAGGTGCTCGTGGCCGGAGGCGTCACGCTGGCGGCGATGGTCGCCTTGGGCCCCCGTCTGCCGGGGCCCATCATCTTGCGCCTCATTTATGGCACCTTAGGCATGCTCATCGCCTACGGTGTGTTGCTCGCGATATTGGGCCTAGGAGCAGAGGAAAAGGACATTATCCGCCGGCAGCTCGCGAGGCTGCGGCGTAAGCGTTAGCCATCTGCAGCTATCCCTACCTTCGTCAGCAGCTCATCATAGACTGCGACCATCTGCTCGATGACGACATCCTCGCTGGAGGCGAAGCGCCGGGCGATATGCTCACGCCCCCGGCGGCCCATGGCGCGTAGCTCGGCGCCATCAAGGTGCACCAGCGCGTCGATAGCGGTGGCCAAGGCGTGGCGGTGGCCCGTGGGCACCTCGAGCCCTGTCACGCCATGCTCGATGGTCTTGTCAGCGTTGGCAGCGCGTGAGAGGACCTGCGGCATGCCACACGCCCCTGCCTCGAGCGCTGCGTTGGAGAGGCCCTCATAGAGCGAAGGCATCACCAGGATGTCTGCGGCCCAGTAGAGCGAACGCATATCTTTCTGCGCCCCGAGGAAGCGCAGGCGCCCGCGCAGCGCGGGTCGCGCCGCCAATCTATCGACCCAGCGGGAGATGCGCGGATCACGTCGCCTGCCAGCCAGCAGCAGCACGGTGTCTTGGGGGAGGCGTCCGGCGCGCGCCAAATCATCGAGGGCTAGAAGCAGCCCAATTTGATGCTTCTGCAAACAGATGCGCCCTGGCAGCAGCAGCGCTCGCTGCCCGCGCTGCAGGTCCCAGCGCTCTCTTGCGTCCTTGCGTTCCTCGCGCGTAGGGAGGCGAAAGAGATCGAGGTCCAGGAAGTTGTAGATTACGCGGATCCGCTCGGGGTCGACGCGCGCTAGGGTGGTCAGCTCTTCGCGTACGCCCTCGGAGTTGGTGAGGATCAGCTGGCAGCGGTCGGAGAGGGCTTTTTCCACGAGCAGGTAGCGCAGCTGCATCGCTCGGTTGCGGCAGGCAGAGAGGACCACGGGGACATGCTCGGCGAGGGCCGCGAGGCGGCACCAGAAATTCGATTTGTCCCGGTAGGAGTGCACGATCTGTGGGTTTTCGTCACGGATGATTTCTCGCAGCCTGGAGAAGGCTTTGAGGTTCATTTTTTCGACGCCCAGCACATAGCGCGGTTGGTCGGCGGGCAGCTCGCGACGGAAGAAGATGTTGTCGTGGTAGAGGCAGAGGATTGGCTCGAAGCGTTGGGGCAGGCGGTTGATCAGCTCCAACACCTGGCGCTCAGGCCCCCCCTGTTGCAGGTTGGGCAGGAAGTAGAAGACTTTGATGCGTGACATGGTTACCTCACCTCGCCTTCAACGAAGCCCTCAGGAGGGGCCTCGGCGCCAAACGCATAGTGGTCCTCGGTGACCATGGTGGATTTGACACACTCTCCACCCAGCCATTGGTAGATAGGCAGCCCAGCCTCCAAGTTGGCGCCTGGCTCGTAGACACGGATGTGATAGCCACAGCCGCTCTCGCGGGCCTCGATCAGGAGCACATAGCGGGGATTGATACCGCATCCCTCGCTTGGCACGATCAGCTCGACGCATTGGGGGTCGCTGTAGGTTACACCGGAGTTGGTGGGTTCCCACGCTGGCAGGCAACGCCTCTTGCCATCTGCTGCGATGAGGAAGCCACAGCGAACGTTGAGGTGGTTGTCCCAGATCTTCTCGTTGAGGGGGCCATCGATGGCGGCGTCGAGGCCATAGGGTGCGAGGCGGCCTGATGTGCTGGCAGTGCCAAGGCTAGCGCTCACAAAGAGTGAAGGGGGAAGCTCTGGCCCCAACGCATGGTAGTCAGCGGGGGCGGTCGAGGCGACACATTCTCCAGCGCTGTTTTCGCGGTAGAGCTGCTCCAACGTTGCGCCCAGCTCAAAGAGCCGTGTGCGTGAGATGCAGTCGTCTCCCTTGGTTCGCGAGGCAACATGGTGTTGGTTGCAACCCGTTATCACGGAGGTGGCGGGCTCGGTGCAGGTTGGCTCACTTAGATAAAGAGGGCTTGTGTAGGCTGCGTTGTGGGTTGGCATGCAGCGCCACTCGTTGGTGTCGGTTTGTACAAAAGAGCAGCGCCCTTCCCGCTGGGTGTCAAAGAAGGCGAGGCGCTGTTTTGCGCCATCTTCACCGACGAGCTCCACGGGCCCGAGGCGTTCGCCAGCCAGGGGAGCGTGGGTCTCCACATGGGCCTGAAGGAAGGGGGCTGTGTCTACAACGTTGAGCCGGTAATAGCGGTAGGTTTCATTGAGGGTGAGAGGCTTGCACTCCTCCCCTTGAAGAATATATCGGGTGGCAGGGTAGATCTCATCACCAGGGAGAAAGAGTTGCCTCACCTGAGGGAGCAAGCGATAGAGGTCTGCGGGGAGACATGACGTGAATGATTGATAAACATAGCGCTCATTGGGTGGAGTGTTACAGGCATTCCACCTGTCATTGACGCTCTTGGGCACCGTCAGCACGCCCGGACCGCTGCAGGTGTCGTCTTCGTATTCTATATTGCTGACCTGGAGCCCTGCCTGAGGCAGGCAGCGCACGCTGCCGTCAGCGAGGGCCGTGAAGGTGCACCAGATGCCGAGGTCTTGGTCTTCCCACAGCCCCGTCCATGCGGAGAGCCCCTCGGCAACGACCTGCTGAGCGCGCAGTCGTGACCCGTTCACGACAGGTGAAAGATTCTTTGGAGGCGCCAAGGTATCCACCGTTGCGTCTCGCGGAGTAGTGGGTGCGTCAACGAACGCCATGGACCCGTCCCTTGAGGGGGTGCTGTCGAGCTGGGTTTGCTTGGTTGCCGAGCAGGCGATGGTGACCACAATGGGTGCACAAAGCAGAAGAATGAAGCGCAGCAGTATGGGGAACCTCATGAACAAGAGGATACCATGGTGGTTAGTGCATGAAAGTTACGCCTCGCGTATAATGGGGCCCCATGCGAAAATATGGATGTTCCATTGCGGTGATCACGGTTCTCTTGGTGGGCTGTCAATCTCCTGCCGTCGATCCCATCGCTGCCTCTGGCTCCACAATCACCAACGGCGTCGACGACACAGAGCACCCCTACGTGGGGCTCTTGTTGGTGGGTGCTGAGGGTGGGACGGCTAAGACGGTTTGTACGGCTACCTTGGTGGGGCCAAGAACGCTGCTCACCGCCACCCATTGCCTCAAGGACGAACCTCTTAACTTCTTTCAGCTTGCGGGGAAATTGCATGTCGTGGAGGGCTTTTCACGGCGCGACGACTGGCAGCCCACAGTGACCATTCACTTGCATGACATTGGGCTGGCTCACCTCAAAGACCCCATCAATGATGTGCAGATCGCTTACCTCGCCAGCAGGCCACCGGAGGTGGGAGAAGAGGTGACGCTGGTGGGTTTTGGCGTGACCTCCAGTGGGCTGGAGGTCCCCGACGCCGGTCGCAAGCGTGTAGCCAGAAACAAGGTGGACGTGGCCGGGGAAGAAGACTTCGAGATCAGCGGTTCGGGTGAGGGTGAGGGGAATATCTGTGCTGGGGATTCGGGGGGGCCGGCTTTGGCCGTGATCGGGGGTCGTGAGGTGGTGGTGGGGGTGGCCTCCGCCACCCAGGAGCCCTGTGGGCAGCGCTCCTGGTATGTTGCGGTCTCAGCTTACGAGGAGTGGCTGAGGACGAGCGCCCAAGGCGATCTCGGAGAGCCCGGTGCTCTGAACGACGCGTCAGCGGTAGATGGTGTTGGCGCCATCGTTGACAGTGTCGTTGTTGGTGGTCTTGGCGCATCCTGTGTCGGCGACGCAAACTGCGAAAGCGGCTTTTGTCGTCGTGATCCTGTGGATGGTCGCCTCTTCTGCACCCAGGCCTGCGGTCCAGAGCTCGCGTGTCCATCAAGCAGTGATTGTATCGAGGTGGAGACAGAGTCGATCTGCACAGCGCAGGCGACCACCACGCAACCCGTAGATGGATGCAACTTCGGCGCTGATCTCGCAGGTGGCTCTACAAACCGAGGTGTGGGATTTTGGCTTCTGGCCCTGTTGACGTTAGCCTTTCGCGCTGGCACTCGCGTCTAGACATTCGCGGCGTAAGTCGCGAACCATGATTGGGAGATCTCATGGACGCTGTGGAAAAGCTGAGGGATAGAGCACGCAAATATCTCGCTGCGGGCAAGCTAGAAAAGGCGATCGACGCTTACAAGTTTCTCAACGAACACGACTCAGTCAATCCCCGCTGGTCGCATAAGCTTGGCGAGCTACACCACCGCTTGAGCGATAATGACGCGGCTGTGCTCAACTTTGAGCGGGCGGCCAAGCTTTATGCCGAGCAAGGTTTTCTTCTCAAGGGCATCGCCCTCTGTCGTCAGATTCTCTCGCTGGACAGCAACCATGAGTGTTCTCAAGCGATGCTCTCCGAGCTTGTCGAGCGCAGAAGCATACCGCAAACCACCAAGCCACCCGCGGCCACAGCCTCCATGCCAGCCGATCCTTCCCTGCGGTCTCTCGAGGTCTCCATGGAGATCGATGTCTCAGGGGCTGAGGTCCCAGAGGTTGAGGTCCCAGAGGTTGAGTCCATGGCGGAGGATGAGTTTTCTCGTGAACCCTCGGGGCTGAAGGAGTTTTCCCTAGAGCATGGTCAGACCCTGGATTCGATTCGCCTCGCAGATGTCTTTGAGGCAGAGGAGCGCGCTGCCTTGGCGGCTGCCGATGCACCCACGAAGTCCACTGGAATATACACCGTGGACCTCGATGATGACGTCGATGACGCAGCCTTTGAGGCTCTATCCAGCTGCGACGAGCAAGAGGATGAAGGTCTTTCGTTGCTGGAGAAGGTGCGACCTACGCCGCTCTTCGATGCGCTGGAGCCGGATGCTCTGCGCCTCCTGGTTGCTGAGCTGGATCTGCGCTTCTACAAGAAAGGTGACGTGATCATCAGAGAGGGTGCTGAGGGGGATAGCCTCTACGTGTTGGTGGAGGGGGAGGTGATGGTCTACCGTGAAGGCCCGCCCCGCATCGACGTGGCTCAGCTCGACGACGGTGCTTTTTTTGGTGAGATCGCGCTGCTCACCCAGCGCAAACGCACCGCGACGGTGGAGACCCTCGATGATTGTACGATGCTCGAGCTCTCTCGCGACACTGTGGGCCGCCTCGTTACGCAATATCCCTCCGCGCTGAAAGTGCTCCTGCGTTTCTTCCGCGAGCGCTTGGTGGATACCTTAGTGGACACACACCCGCTTTTTGCGCCCTTTGGCGGCGGCGAGCGCGAGGCTCTAGCGCGACGCTTTTCGTTCATCGAGGTGATGCGTGGCCGAGAGCTGGCCAAGGAGGGCGAACGAGTCGAGGGCCTCTATGTGCTCCTCAGCGGCAAGCTCGAGGGAAGCACGATGGCAGGAGGTGCCTTCGAGATGAAGACAGGCGATGTCTTTGGTGAGACCTCGCTGCTCTCGGGGAGCTGCGCGCCCTTTACAGTGAAGAGCAAGGATCGCAGCTGGTTGTTGTTGCTCGACGATGAAGTGTTCCGTGAGGTGATCATGACCCATCCTCAGGTCCTCGAGGTGGTCTCTGGGCTCGTGGAGCAGCATGCCAAAGAGCGCCAAATCGCCAAAGTTCCCCAGGCGCCGGTGGTCTGAACCTCGAGTAGACTGGCGAGTCCATGGATAAGCTTCAGCTCCTGCTCTTTTTTGCTGGCGGCTTGGTGCTCTCCCGGGCGCTCTTGGTCGTGC
Organism: Deltaproteobacteria bacterium; assembly: GCA_019314525.1. Classification (GTDB taxonomy): domain Bacteria; phylum Myxococcota_A; class Polyangia; genus JAFCZD01. The sequence goes on along the minus strand of JAFCZD010000303.1, from coordinate 618 downwards.
ACTGGCCTCAGCGCGTGGTCTATGCGCTCTTTGGGCAACGTCATGTCACCGAGCGTCGTCTCATCGCCTATGTCGTGAGTCTCTCGTCTCATCGCCTATGTCGTGAGTCTCTCCGCGGCGCTCTCTCTGCTGATCCCCAACGCGCTTACCGTGCTCACGCTCTTGCCAATCCTCAAGGCTCTGCGCGACGCGTATCCCGATGCCCTCTCACGTCGGCGCGCTGCTACCGCGGTGGGACTCTCGGTGATTTACGGGGCCAATATCGGTGGCCTGGGCAGCGTCACGGCCACGCCGGCCAACGCGATCCTCGTTGCCTTCATTGACATGCAAGCGCTTCCTGGGCGCCAGCTGCACTTCGCCGCCTGGCTGGCGTGGGGGCTTCCGTTGACGGTAGTCTTGAGCTTGGCTGCCATTGCTGTGCTCTGGTTGACCTTGGGTTTGAGCCGCGTTGCTTCGCGCAAGCTCGCATTTCCCACAGCGCCCGAGCCGTCACTGCGTCGGCGCCAGCACTTGGTGTTGTGGCTGACGGTGATCTACTTCGCCGGTGCTACTGCGCTCTCTGCGGGGCTGTTGCTCATACCCTCGGTGGCGCCTTGGTGGCTTGGTCTGGCGGCCGTG
>JAFCZD010000302.1 GCA_019314525.1 Deltaproteobacteria bacterium | reverse complement strand
GAGTTGATCGCCACCGAATAGCGGGTGGAGTACTCATTAACGTTGGCCGTACGGTGACGGATCCACTGCCGCCAGCAATCCATGGGCACGCGCACATGGAGCTTCAACTCACACATCTCGAAGGGCGTCGTGTGACGATGACGCAGCAGGTAGCGAATCAACCCGCGATCTTCGTGCACCTTCTTGGTGCCCGCGCCATAAGACACGCGCGCCGCCTGCACGATGGACGCGTCAGACCCCATATAGTCCACCACGCGCACGAACCCGTCATCGAGGACGGGAAAGACGCTGCCTAAGATATCGTCCAACGCCGCCACCTGGGGCCGGTCTAGCCGCTCCGCCTTATCGCTCATGCCACCTCTCCTCGTGGATGGGGACTCTAACGCATGGCCACCGGGCGCAGCTACGGTTTTGATCTAGGGTGCCGGACTGGGTGCCGGACTGGGCGCCGGCGCAGGCTGAGTTGCAGGCGCCGACGTTACCTCTGGCTTGGGCAGCGGCGCGATCAAGCTCGGGTTCTTCACCAGGATCTGCATCGCGCGCGTCACGGGAATGCGGTACTTGCCCCGGGCCTCGTCCGAGACCTCGTCCGCGGCGAGCAATCTGGTTTGCTTTTTCAGCAGGCGCTTCAACACGCGGCGGGGTTTGGCGACCATTTGTTTGCTCACGAGCCTCTTCGGCGGCTTGCCGGAGACCTGCCAGAGCACCATCAGCCCCCCCACCACCACCGCCAGCAGCGCCACCAGCAGCGCCACCCTCATGCCCAAGGACATGCCCCGATCGGGCGTCTTTTCTGGAGTCTTTTGTTCTTCCGTCATCCTGATCCTAGAAGTTTTCGTGCGCCACCGACTCGGCGAGCCGCGGGTCACCCACAGGCACCAGCGGGAAACGGCGAAGGAGCCAAAAGAAGACAGCCAAAAAGAGCCCGCCGATGCCAACGAACGTCGCCAAATCGAGCAGCGTGAAGTGCACGCCATGGCGATGGATGGTTGGCATCACCTGCCAGTAGATATCGATGTAGTGCAGCGCCAGCATCCAAGCGGCGCCCACCAGCAGCGCCATGGGGCGCCGTTTGATGTGCCGCGACATCAAGAAGAAGAGCGGCACGCCAAAGTGGCCCACCGCAAGCACGATGCTCAGCACCTGCCAGCTGCCAACGAGGCGGTGACGGTACCATGAGGTTTCCTCGGGGATGTTCGCGTACCAGTAGACGAGATACTGTGAGAACGCGATATAGGCCCAGAAGAGGACAAAACCAATGAGCAGCTTTCCGAGATCGTGGTGGTGCTCGAGGGTGATCACGTCGCGCAGTTGCCCGCTGAGATGAAGCGCCGCCGCCATGAACGCGAGGAAGGCCATGATGGCTACGACGCTGCCGGAAAAGAAGGTGACACCAACCATCGTGGAGAACCAACGCGGGTCGAGAGACATCACCCAATCAAAGGAAGCGAAGGTCTGTGAGAGCCCATAGAGGACCATGCCCAAGGGTGCAAAACGCGTCATTTGTCCCGTGAGGTGCTCTTTCAGCTCGGCGTCCTCGCTCCTGTCCTGCTTCAGCGACCAGCGATAAAAAAAGTGCGCCAGCCCGAGCCAAATAGCGAAATAGAGGCCCCCTCGAAGATAGAAGAAGGGAAGATTCAAGTACGCAGCTTTTCCCTGCACAACAGGATCGCTCACCACCCCTTGCGCCCAGGGGAAGATGTGACGCGCACCGAGGAGCAAAGGCAACGCCAGCAACGCCAGCAACGGCAACGTCGCCGTCACGTTCTCCGCCATGCGCCTCACGCTCACCGACCAGTTGGCTCGGATGAGAAAATGCAGGAGCACGAAAAAGAGCCCACCCAGCGCCAATGAGAGCCAATAGAGATAGGCGGTGAGGTAGGAAAAGAGAAAATGCTGCAGCGTCGTCTGGCCTGCGAGCAAGAGCGCAGTGAGCAAGCCGGCGATGCCCAGGCCACCAAACACCGGCGCCAACTTGCACCAGCGACTGGTCTTGGGCAGGTGCAGTTGCTCTGCGCGCAGGTCGACGAGAGCTTGGCTCATGGCTTCACCCACCCCTTCTCGCGGGCCTCGGCGAGGGGCACCCGAGCGCCGCCTGCGATCTGCAGCGCGCGCACATAGGCGATGATCGCCCAGCGATCCCCTGCCAGGATCTGTGAGCCAAAGCTCGGCATCTTGCGCATGCCCTTGGTGATCACCTGAAAATAGTGCCCGATGGGCTCATGCTGCAGTCGCGGCTCGAGATACGACACAGGCGGCGTGGTGATACGACGCGTGACCATGATCCCCTTGCCGTTGCCAGAGTGGCCATGGCACGGCACACAGAAGGTCTCAAAACGCTCTCTTCCCCGCTCCAGCAGCTCAGAGGTGACGCGCACGGGGATGCGCTTGGTCTTCTTGCGCCCCCGCAGACCTTTGTAGAAAGAACGACTCTCTCTCAGCTGTCCTCGCGCGATGGTGTGGGGGACTTGCGGACGCATGGCGCGACCATCCTTGAAAAACCCATCTTCTTCCTGGGCGTCATGGCGCTTCTGAAAATCCATATTCTGCTGCACATGAACCGGCGATGACTCCGAACGCTGGCCTCGGCACGCGCCCACCGCCAGGACCAGCACAAGCCCCAGTCGCGCCCAAAAAGACTGATTCAGTCTTCGTCTCTGCATCAGCCTGCCACCTCCTCAACCTGCGTTGCGCCCACTGAGCGCAGCAGATCGACCGTCTCCTGCAGGTTGAACTTTCCGTCGGCGGCCTCGATGGCGATGAAGAACTTGTCGTCGGTGACCCCTTGGAAGCGCTCGGAGGTGAAGAGCGGGTGGTAATGCTGCGGCAGGCGAGCGAAGTGCAGCAGGCCGAAGAACGCGGCCAGGGAGGCGCAGAGCACGCCCAACTCGAAGGTCACGGGTACAAAGGCCTGCCAGCTGAAGAAAGGCTTGGCCCCATAGACGATGGGATATTCGACAACGCTGGCCCACCACTGCAAGGTCATGCCTCCCACGGCCCCCAGGATGCCCAAGAAGAAGACGACCCACGGCACCTTCGAGGCTGAAAGCCCCATGGCTTTGTCCAGGTTGCGCACGGGATAGGGGGTGTAGGAGTCCCAGCGCGTGTAGCCCGCATCGCGCACCCTCTCGCATGCACGAAAGATGTCTCCCGGCCCCGAAAACTCGGCGAGCACACCCCAGAGCTTCTCGTCTGGAAGTTGCTCGTTTGTGCTGTATTCGGCCATCTACGCCCCCTCCCCTGTCGCCGAAGCTTCACGGGAGCCGCCCTCGGCGCCATGGTGAGGCTTGGCCTCAGGCAGCCCGGCCTTGACCTCGGACATCGCCACCATGGGCAAGTAGCGAATGAAGAGCGCGAAGAGGGTGAAAAAGAGGCCAAAGCTGCCGACGAGGGCCGCGACATCAAAGAAGGTGGGCGAGTAGTCGCCCCAACTCGAGGGGAGAAAATCACGATGCAACGAGGTCACCGTGATCACGAAGCGCTCGAACCACATGCCGATGTTGATCAAGATCGAGACGACGAAGAGCACCACCACGTTCTGCCGAGCCCTCTTGAACCAGAAGATCTGCGGCGCGATTACGTTGCAGACGATCATGATCCAGTAGGCCCACGCATAAGGTCCAAAGGCACGGTTGGCGCAGGAGAACGACTCGTAGGGGTTTTGACCATACCAGGCAATGAAGAGCTCCATGCCATAGGCGTAGGCGATGATCATGCCTGTGAGCAGGATCACCTTGGCCATGTTCTCCAGGTGGCGGATGGTCACGATGTGCTCGAACTTGAACGCCCAACGGGCGATCACCATCAGCGTGAGCACCATCGCGAAACCCGAAAAGACAGCGCCAGCGACAAAATAGGGCGGGAAGATCGTGGTATGCCAGCCCGGCAGCTGTGAGATCGCAAAATCGAAAGAGACGATGGAGTGCACAGAGAGCACCAAGGGCGTCGCCAACGCAGCGAGCAGGAGATACGCCCGCTCATAGTGTTTCCAATGACGGGTGGATCCACGCCAGCCCAGGGCGAAGATGCCATAGGTGATCTTGCGCGCCCGGGTCTTGGCGCGATCACGCAACGTCGCCAAGTCTGGGATCATGCCCAGGTACCAGAAGATGAACGAGACCAGGCCGTAGATCGTGACCGCGAAGACGTCCCAAAGGAGCGGGCTGCGGAAGTTGGGCCAAGTCCCCATCTGGTTGGGGATTGGAAAGACCCAGTGCAGCAACCAAACACGCCCCACGTGTATCGTTGGATAAGAGAGCGCGCAAACCACCGCAAAGATCGTCATCGCCTCAGCGAAGCGGTTGATGGAGGTGCGCCATTTCTGCCGAAAGAGGTAGAGCACAGCGGAGATCAGCGTGCCCGCGTGGCTGATGCCAACCCAGAAGACGAAGTTGGAGATAGCCCAACCCCAGTTCACCGGGTTGTTGACGCCCCAAATGCCAATGCCCTCGTAGAAGAGGTAGGCGGTGGTGAGCACATAGAGCCCCATCATCGCCACCGAGACCACGAAGAAGAGGGTCCACGCGCGAGAGGGCACACACTCTACAGGGCGACATACCGCCTTGGTGATGCCATGGAGGCTGCGGTCGCCGAGGAGCAAGGGTGCGCGCCCAGAGAGAGGATCGCTGAGGTTCGCCTCGTGCTCCACTGCGCTCACTCGGGGCGTCGCCATGATCACGCAAGCTCCGGGTTGGGGTTACGAATCTGTGCCAAATACGTTGTGCGCGGCAGCGTGCGCAAATCCGCGAGCACGGCGAAGTCACGGGTCTGCCGCTTATGGCGCGCGACGGCGCTGTTGGGATCGGAGATATCCCCAAAGACGATGGCCTGGGTCGGGCAGACCTGCTGACACGCGGTGAGCGCCGCGCCATCGCGGATGACGCTCTTGCCCGTCCGCTGGCCTCTGACCTTGGCGTCGATCTTGGCGCCGTTGATGCGTTGTACGCAGTAGGTGCACTTCTCCATCACACCGCGGAAGCGCACGGTGACGTCGGGGTTGCGCTGCATCGCCAGCAGCGGGTGGGTTGCGTCTTCACGCTTGGTGTAGTTGAAGAAGTTGAAGGTGCGCGCCTTATAAGGGCAGTTGTTGGCGCAATAGCGGGTGCCAATGCAGCGATTGTACGCCATGTCGTTGAGCCCCTCGGGGCTGTGGGCCGTGGCGCCCACGGGGCAGACATTCTCGCATGGCGCCGTCTCGCACTGCTGACACGCCATGGGCTGCGTGATCACCTGCACGTCATCGAGCGTCACCTCACCTTCAGCGTCATAGCTCTCCGCCTCGAAATAGCGATCGAGGCGAATCCAATGCATCTCCCGCCCGTTGAGCACCTCTTTTTTTCCCACCGTCGAGATATTATTCTCTGCCTGGCAGGCCACGGTGCATGCGTTGCATCCAATGCAGCTCGAAAGATCGATAGACATGCCCCACTGCTGGCCTGTCTTCACCGTGGTCTCTTTGTAGATGGACTGCAGCTGGGAGTCGGGCACGCTCTGGGCGCGTTTGCGTGCGAAGTTGCGCTCGCCCTTTTTTCGTTTCTTCTCGTAGGCGCGATACTCGCTGAGGGTCGCGTCCACCGCCACGGGGCGATCCTTTCCCGTGTGGGGCTCGACCATGGTGCCATGGGCTTGGGTTGACGCCAGCGGGTAGCTGCCGCGCACCCCTCTTTTGACCTTCACGCCCTGCACAAAGAACGGCGAGGTCGAGAGCCGCAAGCGCGCACTGTTGAAGCCCGCCCCCTCGGCGACCACCCCGCTGTGCTGACGACCGTAGCCGAGGGGCAAGACGATGGTGTTTTCGGCCACCCCGGGCACCACCCAGACGGGCAACGCCAAGGTGCGATCCCCAAGGGAGAGCTCCACGAGGTCCTCGCTCTGCAGGCCCAGCCGCCCCGCGGTGGCCACGCCCAAGAGCGCGGCGTTGTCCCACGTGAGCTTGGTGACAGGATCGGGCAGCTCCTGCAGCCAAGCGTTGCTGCCAAAGCGACCATCGTAGACGCTGTTGTCCAAGGCCAGACAAAGCTCGAGGTTGTCCTTGGTGGGGGCTGCCTGGCGCTGGGCGTAAGCAGAGCTTAGCCCGCCATAGCGCAAGGTGGGAAAGATCGCCTTGTCATCGCTGCGCTGAACACCGTCGTGCAGCGTCCGCCGCCACATCAGCTCCCTGTAGGCTTTGTTGGGATACCTAGCCTTCCAGCGCTGACGCACCAGCGCGTAGCCGTCACGGCGGGGGCCCATCAGCCAGGAGACGAACTCTATCGCCGAGACCGACTCCACCAAAGGCCGGATCAACGGCTGCTGGATAGTCAGCGTCCCGTCGGTGGCCCGCAGCTCCCCCCAGGTCTCGAGGTAGTGGCTCGCCGGCACGACCCATCGCGCCAGCTGAGTCGTCTCGTTTTCACAAAGGCTCAGCGCGATGGACGTGGGGATCTTCGCCAGCAGCTCACCAAACTCGAGGTCGACGGGTACATCATAGGCTGGGTTCCCGCCCAACATCACCAGCGTCTTCACGCGCCCCTGCTTCATCTCGCCAACCAAAGCCTCGATCTCCCCGTCGATGCGCGGATCGAGGGCCGGCATCAGCGTGAGCGTGCGACCATAGGCGTCAAGCAGCTGGTTGAGGGCGTAGCCTAGGGCGTGGACTCGCGGCGGCTGACGCTCGCCCACCATCACCAGAGAGCGCCGGCGGTTGGCGAGCAGGTCTTTGGCTAAGCCACGAATGAAGCCATCGTAACTCAGCCCGCTAGCGCGACGCTGGTAGTCGGCGGCCAGCCGCGTGAAGAGGGCGGCGGGCCCCTGCAGGCGCGTTGACGCCCCTCGAGGCCATATGACCGATCAAATCGGCGAGAAACTCTCCCACCTGTGAGGGCGCCAAGCGCAGACGATGGTCGGCGTTGGTGCCTGTAACGCTGAAGGCAGGCTCCACCACATAGAGCCGGTTCATCGTGTCGCGCTCGGAGGTGATGCGCCGACGCCAAGCATAGTGACGCGCGTTGCGCACCACATCGCCCTCGACACCAAGGAAATCCATGTCGAGACAAAGCACGCGGTCTGCACGCTCCAAGGCATAGAGTGGACGCGTGCCGCGGATCCCCACCTGCCCGGCGCCGGCCACACCATTACGTGGGCAGGCGTTGTCATGGCGGTAGATCTTCACCTTAGGGTGGCTGCGCCGCAGCTCATAGAGCAGGGAAAAGAGCGTCGGCGACTCTTGGCCATCGATCAAGAGCGCGAGCGCCTCACCATCTCCGAGGTTGGTCTTGAAGTGCTCGAAGCGCTCCTCGAGGGCGCTGAATGGCAACACCTTGCCCTCTACCCGCGGCAGCTTGACGCGCGCGGGATCGTAGAGGTCGAGCACGGACGCCTGGGTGAAGGCGTCGGTAGCCCCGAGGCTCATAGGGTGGCGGGGGTTGCCCTCCACCTTGGTGGGGCGCCCATCCTGACTCTCCACCAAGAGCCCGATGACGCCCCCCGTAAGTTGGGCGGCCGTGGCAAAGTAGCGCGGCTCTCCCGGCACCAAATCCTCTGGACGGCGGGTGTAGGCGAGGACCTTTTCACGTGGCTTCCGCACACAGCCCGTGAGCGAGGTGGAAACACCCGCGAGAGCCATGGAGGCCCCCATGACGCCCAGGAAGCTGCGGCGGTCGACCTCATCAAGCACGCCCTCAGCCTCTTTGGGGTCTTCGGGTTGCATCAACTTCGTCATCGGTGACACCCCGAACAGTGAAGTGGGGGTTCAACCTTGCGCTTACGCTTGGGGTCCTGGTTAGGATCATAACCCGCATTCTGTGGGTCGTAGGTGAGGTCTGTGATCTTCGAAAAGGGCCGCAGGTTGGGCGTGGCGTCACGATGACACGCAAGACACCACGCCATGGACAGCGGCTCCGCTTGAGAGACCACTGCCATCTCATCGACGCGCCCATGACAGCTGACGCAGCCCACCCCAGCGGCGAAGTGCACGCGGTGGTCGAAAAATACGTAATCAGGCAACTGATGCACACGCACCCAGGTGATGGGCTTGTCCATCTCCCAGCTCATGCGCACAGCCGCCAGGGGCACGCTTTGGGGCAAGGAGAGCGAGGCGTGACAGGTCATGCAGGTCTCGGTGGAGGGGATCGCCGCGTGCGCGCCCTGCTCGACGGTGTTGTGGCAGAAGCGGCAATCCATGCCCAACTCCCCTGCGTGCGCTTTGTGGGAGAAAGGCATGGGCTGAGTGGGCTCAAAGCCAACATCGGTGTACTGGGGTGAAAAGTAATACCAAACAAGGGCTACCCCAGACACCACGGCACCAAGAGAAAAGAGGGCCAGCAAGGGCGGAACGCGGTTTGTCCATGGGGGAAAAATGACCGCCACGCGGCTAACCTCTTATTCATCAAGAGCAACAGGTGCCCCATGCAATTACCCCTACTTAAGGAGCTTCGCCAAGAGTATATGTCGGGATCGGCGAAAAACCTTGAGATTGACCCGGCCAGATCGCGGTGCTACCCCAAACTCACATGAGCAAAAACGATATCGAAGTGAAGGTGGCCCCCCAATACCTCGCCGCGCGCTCCAAGCCTGGGCTGGGTCTCTATGTCTATAGCTATACCGTGACCATCACCAACCATGGTGAGCTCGCCTGTCAGCTCTTGGGCCGACACTGGATCATCACTGATGCTGGAGGGGAAGAGGAGAAGGTCAGTGGCCCAGGCGTTGTTGGCGAACAGCCCGTGCTCGAACCTGGGGAGAGCTTTGCCTACACCAGCAGCTGTCCGCTGCACACCGCCATGGGCGCGATGAAGGGCAGCTACCAAATGGTCAACTCCGAGGGAGAGGCCTTCCTCGCGGACATCCCAGCCTTTGTCCTCGTCCAGGCGTCAGAGGTCAACTGAGTCAGCTGGCCAAAATTGGGCAGCTACTTCACGCCGCGCGTCCAATAGGGCAGGTGATTCCCGCTGGAGAGGTCTTGTCCTGAGAGCCAGAAAGCCGGGTAGCTGGGATCAGCGCCCTGCCCTGGGCGGATCGCCGTAATCCAAATTTGTGGCTTCTTTGCCCCCTCGGCATCTTCGAGTTCTGAAGCAGCGAGCCATAATCGCGCATGCTGGAGAACGCCAACCACCAGACCTCGTCGCTGCTGCCGGCGGGTGCCCATTTCGCCCATGAGTTATTGACGCGCGCCACCTTGCCATTGGCACGATCGAGCCGCAGGGGCGCGCCACCACTCGAGGCGACGATGAAGAGCTCAGCGCCAGGGTTGGCGTAGAGCCCACAGTCATTGTTGCTCAAGGGATTGGGCGATCCGCTCTTGTTGAAGACAACGAAGGCGCCATCGGGCGAGATCACGGGATAGTAGTTGTTGTCGTCGTCGCCTGTGGAG
>JAFCZD010000301.1 GCA_019314525.1 Deltaproteobacteria bacterium | reverse complement strand
TAGTTGGTGGTGCGCGCCACTGAGTAGTCCGCGAACTTCATCTTCTTGTCGCCCACGAAGCAGCGCACGCGCCCCTTACGCACCGTCTGCTCACCCTTGCGGTCGAACTTGAACCAAGACCAGATCTCGATCTTGCCGTCGCCGTTACGATAGAGCCAAGCCTCGCCCATGCGAAAGTCGTGGTCGACGTAGTAGGCTTTGATGGGGCCGCGCTTGCCCGGCCAAATGCTGTTGTAGGTATTGACCTCATAGCTATAAATGCCGAGGTTCTTGTGCAGCTTGCCAGCGCCAGTCTCTTTGTAGCTCACAGCAACCTTGAACTTGCCGCTCTTGCTGATGGCGTGCTTCATGTCCATGTTGCAGACGGGCACCACCAACGAGTAGCCCATGGACTTGCCGCCCTTGCCGCGACGCTTGATCATCTGCGACGTGCGGATCTGGCAGGTTTGCACCGGCCCCCACTTGCTCCTGCCTTTGTAGTGCTGCAAGAGCACCACATCGTCGCTCTCGGGGTCTGTGACCTTGAAGACCAATGACACCTTGGGCACCCACTTCACCTTACCCTTGGAAGGGTTGGTCGTGGGCATCAAGGTTGTAATGTTGACATGATAGCGCCCCCACTTCTCGAGAGCGATGGGAGCCTCAGCGGACGCCGCTGACGCAAAGAGCGTCATCAGCAACCCAGCCCCCCCTGTGGCGATGAGAATTCGAGCGAGCATCACTATCCCTCCTGCGTATCTGTCGAAGGATCATTGATAACAAATCTGGGAGAAATGTTCACCCGCTAGGTGGACAATCGATTCGAAAAGACAACGCCGAAAGCACGCTCGAAGCTCTCATTGTCCACGTGAGAGAAGCCCAGCGATGCTTGCCAAATCGCCTCTGGCTCCATGCAAAGGTAGAAAAAAACCTCATCCTTCCAGGGCGCGAGCCCCTCGTAGAGTGATCGATAAAGCACGATCTTCACTGCGTCGGGATAGGTCAGCTTGCCGTGGGGGTCAGGCGTGAGGTCCATCTGCAGGATCTTCGTCTCGCCGCCACGGCGCCGAATCTCACGCAGCACGGGCTTGATCAATGTCACCGAACCCATGGTGCAAAAGAGCACTTCCGTCGGGTCAAAACGGGCCACGAGCTCCTTCGCGATGTCGGCGTAACCCTCTCGCCAACCGGCGTAGTGCAGCATGGGATGAAAGTGGAAGGCCACCTTCAACCCGGCGTTCGCTACCCTACGGGCCGCCTCGATGCGCTGCGCGAGAGTCGCCGTATGGTGCTCCTCGTTGTCGATCACAACCTGGGGATTGAGGGTCCAACTGCAAACAACGTTGGAGGGTGGCGACAGCTCCAGCAAGGGCTCCACCCGATCCGACTTGGTCTTGAACTCCAGGAGCACGTGGGGATGATCCGCCGCGAAAGCGCAGAGTTCCTCGAGCACGCGCTCGTGGTTGCCCAAAATCAGCGAATCCGAGGACTGCCCTGTCCCAATATGATAGAAGCGCCCTGGCTCCAGGGAAGACGAAAGCTCACGCAACTTGCGGGGCAACTCTGCGTCCACCACGGCCTTGTCGCCATAGAAGGTCTGGATCGTGCAGTAGCTGCAGCTGAAGGAGCAACCAAGGGCCGCGTCAAGGGTGTAGAGGCCACAGCAGACGGTGCGCTCGGAATAAGCTGGACACCTACCAAAGATCGCGGTCTCCGAGGCGTGCGCCTCCATGCCCCCCTGAGGTGCGGCACCACGCAAGCGCTCGGCTTGGGGTGGGTAGTGTTTTTCCAGGCGACGCAGGGCGAGCATGTGCCCGTTCAGCTGCGCCAACAGGCGTCTCTTGCGCTCACGGCCCGCGAGCGAGCCCAAGCTCGCCTCAGCCTTGGGCCACCACATGCTCAAGGGCACCTCACGCCACATCTCCAGATCTCGAGCGGCCTCGGCGACGAGACGAACCTCAGAAAACGAGAAGCGATAGGTGGTGGCGACGCCCTCGAGGTGATCCCGTGCCTCCTCGCCCAGAAGTGGCGCCAGGGTCTGCGGAAGGATCTTGGCGAGCTTCTCGCCGTAGGCCTGCTTGGCTGCCATGGGAGAGGGCCGCTAGATCCCTGGTTTGCGCCGCATCACTCGTGAGCGAATCTCCTCACCCAGTTCTCCCGAGAACTGGGTGAAGGGCATGCTGGCCTGTTCCTTTTCGCCATAGCGGCGAACGGTCACAGACTCCGCCTCTTGTTCCTGCTCCCCCACAACCAAGAGGATCGGGATCTTGCGCACTGTGCCCTCACGGATCTTCTTGCCGAGCTTCTCATCTGAGCTATCAAGCTCGACGCGCACGAGGTCGTTCCGTAGGGCGGTAGCCAACTTATCGCCATAAGCGAGATACTTCTCGCTCACGGGGATGATGCGCACCTGCACGGGCGCAAGCCAGGTGGGGAACGCGCCACCGAAGTGCTCAATCAAATAAGCCACGAAACGCTCGTGGGTGCCAAGAGGCGCGCGGTGGATGATGTAGGGGTGGTGCTCAGCGCCATCGGCCCCCACATAGGTCAGGTTCATGCGGTCGGCCTGGGGCACAGCGAAGTCGAGCTGGTTGGTGCTGAAGGTCTCTTCCCGACCGGTGACGGTGGTGATCTGAATATCGACCTTCGGCCCGTAGAAAGCCGCCTCCCCTTTGACCTCCACGAAGGGCAAATCAGCCTCGAGCATCGCTTCGCGCACCAGCTTCTCCGTGCGCTCCCAGGCCTGGGGGTTGTCGACGTACTTCTGCTTACCCTTAGGATCTTCTGGATCCCAGAGGGATAAGCGCATGTAGTAATCCGTGATGCCGAGGAGCTCGAAATACTCCTTGTGCATCTGCATCACGGCGAGAAACTCATCGTGGATCTGCTCCTCGGTGCAATAGATATGTGCGTCGTTCATGCTCATCCCGCGCACCCGCAAAAGCCCAGAGAGGGCGCCGTGGTGCTCGAAACGATAGACAGTCCCATACTCTGCCAAACGAATCGGCAAATCACGGTAGGAGCGCTTGCGTGCGGCGAAGATGCGGTGGTGATGTGGACAGTTCATCGGCTTGAGGTAGTACTTCTCCTTGACGACCTTCTCGTCACCCTCTTGCTCTTCCACCACCATCGGCGGGTACATCACGTCCTCATAGTAGGGTAGGTGCCCAGAGAGGTGATAGAGGTTGGCCTTGGTGACATGGGGCGTAACTACGCGCTGGTAGCCACCGCGAAATTCCTTCTCCTTGGCGACCTTCTCCAGCTCATCGCGGATCGCTGTCCCGTTGGGCAGCCAAAGCGGGAGGCCTTTACCGACCTCATCATCGATGTGATAGATATCGAGGGCTGGGCCCAGCTTCTTGTGATCGCGACGCAGCGCCTCGTCGTGGCGGCGTACGGCCTCTTCCAGCTCCTCTTTGCTCGTATAGGCCCACGTGTAGAGGCGCGTCATCATCTGGTTGCGCTCATCCCCACGCCAATAGGCCCCGGCCACCGAACGCACCTTGAACGCGCCCTTGGGCAAGCGACTCGTGACGTCCACGTGGGGACCTTCACACATATCCACGAAGGGGCCGTTGGTGTAGAAGCTCAGCGTGTCTAGCCCGTTCTTCTCGGCCAGCTCGCGCGCGTACTCCACTTTATAGGGCTCACGCATCTCTTCCAGGCGCGCCAAGGCGTCGGCGATGGGCAGGTCCTCACGCTCGAACTTCTGTCGCCCTTTGATGATGCGCTTCATGCGCTTTTCGATCTCGGGGAAGTCCTCCGCCGTGATCGGCTCGCTGAGCACGAAGTCGTAATAGAAGCCCGTGTCGATCGGCGGACCAAAGCCGCGGGTGCTACCCGGCCGCATATCCAGCACGGCCTGGGCCATCACGTGGGCCAGAGAATGCCGCAGTCGGTAGAGGGGATCATCGTTCTTGCCGTCGCCGAGATCACTCACGTGTTCACTCATTTCCGCACCTCTTTGCGCCCGAAGCCTGGGGTGGGCGCGCAAGGCCGGCTTATAGCACGTGGGTTGCGGGTCGGCTATGTGGGTTGACCGTCAACTGAAACCGCTACAAAACAACCGAGAAGACGCCCATGCGCTTGCTGCCCAAAGCGATAATGCGCTCATCGGAGAGGCGCACCAAGCCCAGGTCGGTTACCTCGTCGGCGCGCTGGCCGGCAGGGTCCCAAAGTAGCTCGTGACGACGAGAGAGGCCAATGCCGGAGAAGACCACCACGCGAATGCTGCCGTCGTCGCGATGCATGGCTGGCACCAAGAGCCGCCCCGAAACGCAGGCGGCGGCGTCCGAGAAGAACTCCGTGTCCCCTGACGCGACGCGCGAAAGCGCCGCCCCCGACTTCCCATCGAAGATCTCCGCGGAGGAGACGCCCACCGTGGCGATGCGCCCCTCTTCGGGCCCACAGAAACCCACCACAGCCGGCGGAATCGGCGCCTTGACGCCCACTTGGAAGTGGCTCACGACCTGGGGTGTGTGGCCCTGCTTCTCCACCACCGTCGCGACCTCGCCCTCGTCTCCATGATAGCCCACCACGCAGACCATGGGCTGCGAGGGGTGCGCCAAGAGATCGTAGGCCCCTGCCTCAAGCCCTTGCCAGCTCACCCCGCCACGTGTCGCGAGCCCACCCACGGATACGTTGAAGAGCACAGCCGAAGAGCGGTCGCCATCCTCGAAGCTGCCCCAGAGGGTGCCCTCGGCGTCAAAGGCTGCACATCTCAGCTCGCCATATTTATCGGCGAGCACGCCATCAACACGGCGCACGGCCCGCAAGCCACCAGAGAACGCGCGCAGCTCAATACGATCGCCGTAACGTAAGAGCACCAGGTCCTCTCTAGGATGAAGCGCCACCCCCTTGGCCTCTCCCAACGCTAAACCGCCCACCTCTGCGTAGCCACTGGGGCCTTGACGATAAATAGAGATCGCCTCAGCCTCACGGACGGCAAAATGGGCGCCACCCGGCGGCACAACGAGGTAAAAATCATCCTTCGGTGCCGTGAGCGTCTGCTCGAGCACTAAGCGCATGCTCCGACTCCTTTTCCCTTCAAGTTGGTTCGTTTCAAAGAGGCTGCCTTTTGTGACCCTCGAATTTCCGAGAGGCCCACGGACAAATCTGTCACGTCTCCAGCTTTTTAGCACTCCTAATCCATTGAAAGGGCGCGTTCTACGTGGTGGCATGTGATTTCCAGTCTTGGGATGCAAAGATAATCTCGACCAGCTGACTTGGCTCCAGAAGGTGTGACTGATGCAGCGCCCTAGTTCCCACATGCTCTTGCTCTTCATGCTCACTCTGGCCCTTGGGTGTGGTGGGCGAACCGCGCCTGGAGGTAGCGACGGTGGACAGCTCGACAGCACCCTTCCCCGTCGTGATGCTCGCACCCGTCTGCGGGTGTGACGGCGCAACCTACGACAACGCCTGCATCGCTCACCTCGCGACGTGCTACGGGTGGAACCAGAACACACACCCGAACGCGATATAGACCAACACCATCATCGCGCCCTCGAACCAGTTGGTCTCGCCGTCCTGCAGCGCGAAGGCGCTGATCAACACTCCAGACCAGAGCGCCAGCAACTCGAAGGGATTGAAGGCCATGAGCAAGGGGCGGTCGGTGAAGATGAAGCTGTAGATCACGATCACCGGCGCCACCAAGAGCGCGATCTGGATCGCCGACGACATGGCCACCTGGAAGGCGAGTTCCATCTTGTTCTTGAACGCTGCGAGGATCGCCACCGATCCCTCGGCAGCGTTGCCCACCACAGCCACCACGATAACGCCCAGGAACATCTCGGAGATGGGCACCTTGCTCTCATGGATCATGCGATCGAGGGCCTCGACGAAGACTTCCGAGAGCAGCGCGACGCCCACCACGGTGAACACCAACACGCCCACCGCCGCTCTCAATGACCAGCGCGGCTCCTCGTGATGCCCCTCGTCGCTGCGAAAGGTGAAGCGATGGGTCCACAGAGAGAAGACGAGGTTCAGCGCGTAGGCAACCAAGAGGATGATCGCCACCGCGATGGAGAGCTTGGCGGCCATGACCGGAGCCGCCGCCGCCGTGAGCCTCGGGTCGAAGAGATGGAAATGCATGGTCACGCTGGGGATCATCAACGCGAAGAGTGAAAGAGCCAGCATCTGCACCGAGGCGCTCGCCCCCGTGCGCGAGACGCTCTGCGTCTTGTTCTTGACGCCACCGGCGATCATCGCCAAGCCAAGCAGGAGCAGCAGGTTGCCAAGGATAGAGCCGGTGATGGAGCCCCGAACTACCTCGTAAGAGCCCTTGCCCAGGGCCATCAGCGCGATGATCAGCTCGGTGACGTTGCCGAAGGTCGCGTTGAGCAAACCACCCCAGACGGGCCCCACCCGCATGGCCACCTCCTCGGTGGCGGCGCCGATGACCACCACCAAGCCGAGGATCGCCAGGGCCGCCAACGAAAACTCCATCGTCGGCGAGACCGCATGAGCGTGGTGTAGGCCCAAGGTGAGGGGAACGAAGAAGAGCAGGTATTTGGGGATCGGCAGCGTCTTCCAGATGTGCATAGGCGGTGAATCTATCGTCTTGGAGCCCATCCGGATAGCCCCTTTGGTGCACCCTGGTGGAACCCACCATCGCGGCGTTCTGAACGGCTCCTTGGCATGTCTCTGGCGTCATCTTTCGCTTCTTTTGGTTCGCGACTTACGCCCTGAAGGGCTAGCCTCAGCTGATGAACGTCCCACGCCCCAAGGAGATCGAGATTCAAATCCCCGGCCTGAAGCTGGCTGGCTTGCACCACCCCAACCCATCGGGCTTTCCAACCCTAGGCCTCCACGGGTGGCTCGACAACGCCACGACCTTCGACATGCTAGCGCCCCTGCTGCCTGGCCTCGACCTCGTCAGCCTCGACCTCGCCGGCCACGGCATCTCGGAGCATCGCCACCCCACGGCC
>JAFCZD010000300.1 GCA_019314525.1 Deltaproteobacteria bacterium | reverse complement strand
ATCCGGCTTTTCGCTTGAACCCGCCGGACTGTTGGCCTGAGGCTTCGAAGTCAATGGCGACGAATGTTTTGTCCAATGAGGCTGTGAGGGGAAGGTGACGGTTCCCGTTCAGCTTATTGGCCGCTTTCTGTAGTGTGTTGATGCGTTTTGGGCTCTTGAACCAACCACTGCGTACCAGTCGTCGATACGCAGGGTGCTGAGAGGCGAAGGTGGGGTCTGCATTACCTCTAAGCTGGGTCTTGGAGAGCTTGACGCCTCCCGCCGGCAGAGGCTGGCGAGCGTTGTTTCGCGCGATGCTGCCAGAGCTGGGCGTGCCCCAGCAGGGAAGAGCCAGACTCAGCAGCAGAGTTGTAAAAGAAGCAGACCAAAGCCTGTGGCGAGAGAAGGGGAGCATCTCCCCTGAATAAGCACGTTCAGTGCCAGAGTGGGCATAATAGAAACAGGGACTTCATGCGGTCTGTGAGCTGTGCCTCATCGAGAATCGGTGGAGAGCACTGAAATCGAAGGGTCTAGATGCGGATGACGGCGGTGGCTGGCAGTGAGAGTGCCTCTTGTGTGGCTTGGAGGCCCTGCCGAAAAGCTGCTTGTCCCCGCTGGAGACGAAAGGGGCCAACCCGGGCAAGGCCAGCGATGTTCAACGCCTTGAGGCCAGGGCGGTGGGGGATCTTCAGCGCTTGGTGACGGGGGCTACGCCAGGGCATGCGTGAAGCGATATGGTGGTAGAAGACTCGGCCCATCTCCATGCCGGCCAGCCCATGGTGATCCTTGATGCCCCCATCTACATGGGGGTGTCCGTGGATCCACACGGGCTGAAAGAGGAGCGGTACCGCACAGGATGCGGCGATGGCAGGGGCGAGCTTTCCTGTGGAGAGCACGGCTGTTTGTTGTTGGCGGAGGTTGAAGGTAGAGACAGCCAACGTGACGCGGCATTGATCAAAGCGCGTGACAGGCAGCAACGCTTCAAGCTTCTCGATGAAGCGCTGTCCTCGCAGCAGGCCAGGGCCTGGAGCCGGATCCCAAAAATCCTCTCGTTGGAGTGCGAAGAGCGTGTCCCGTAACGTCGTGGCGTTCACCCCCGCTGCCCACGCGCCTCCTACCAGCGCTCCAGCGCTGGAGCCCGATACATGGCTGGGGAAGAGGTCCTCGTCCTCGAGGGCTGCCAATACCCCGCAGTGGGCGTAGAATGCGAAAAAACCAGAAGACATGGCCAGCCCAAAGGGGGCTTCGGCGAGCCATTCTCGGAGGAGGGGCAAAGAGGACCTCACCCGCTGCATTCCTGATAACTCGGGGATAGCCTGTGGGTCGAGGCCATGGCATCACTCCTTTGGCGTTGCGTTGTGATAGCCGACCAGCCCCACCAGTCAAGGGCGATTGCCGAGGGAAGAATCATGCGTGGTCTGTGGCTCGAAGAGAAGAGGTTGAGCTTGCGGGAGGGACTCGCTCTTCCTCAGCCGCGAGCTCGCGAGGCGCTGGTGCGCGTGATTTTGGCGGGGGTTTGCAGCACAGATCTCGAGCTGACACGTGGCTATTACCCTTATCGTGGCATCCTGGGTCATGAGTTCGTTGGTGAGATTGTCGAGGCTCAAGGGGCTCCAGAACGGGTGGGAGAGCGGGTGGTGGGTGAGATCAACGCCGCCTGTGGTTGTTGCGATTTTTGCAGCGAGGGGCTTCCACGCCACTGCCGCCAGCGCACCGTGCTTGGCATCGTCGGTCGCCATGGTGCCTTCGCTGAGCATCTGACGTTGCCCCTGGAAAATTTGTTCTCTGTGCCCCCAAGGCTCGATGACGAGGTGGCGGTCTTCACCGAGCCTTTGGCTGCGGCCCTGGAGATCGGCGAGCAGGTCTCCATCGATAGCACCCAGCGCGTGTTGGTGGTGGGGGCGGGGCGCTTGGGGCAGCTCGTCGCGCGGGTTTTGGCCCTCAGCGTTTGCGAGCTCTCGGTGGTGTGTCGCCACGAGCGCCAGCGTGAGCTGCTGGCGTGCACAGGTGCTCGCTGCATTTCGGAGAAAGAGGTGGAGCGTGCTCACTACCCTGTGGCCGTGGACACCAGCGGGGGCGAAGAGGGTTTTGCTCTCGCGCGTCGTGCGCTGCGCCCCCGTGGAACGTTGGTGGTGAAGAGCACCTTCAGGGGTGCAGTTCGCGTGGATCTGGCCGCTTTGGTGGTGGACGAGATCTCCCTCGTGGGCTCACGCTGCGGCCCCTTTGCCCCAGCGCTGGGGCTCCTCGCCGATGGCAAGGTGGATCCACGGCCGCTCATCGAGGCTCGTTATGCTCTAGTGGAGGGTTTGACGGCCATGGAACACGCCAAGCGTCAGGGTGCGCTCAAGGTGCTCTTGGCGCCCTAGCCTAGATGTTCGCGGTCAGAACCCCGCCCTCACAGAGTCTGGGGTGAGCAGGACAGGGGATGGTGTGCGAAGGTGCATGCCACCAGGCTGTGGGTGCTGAACGCCAGCTCAACGGAGCAGACGCTCTCAAGTTGCCAGAATCACGGAGATGTCTGGTTGGTCCGTTCTCTGCAAACGTATTCTCTGCTTACAAGGAGAATGCACATGCAAACGTCCATGGTCGTTCCTGGCAATCAAATTAGCCCAATCCTGCCTGCTGCCTTGAGCTTGATGCTCCCCGGCCTTGGTCAGGTCTACAATCGGCAACTGGGCAAAGGTGTGGCGGTCTTCTTTTTCGCCTTTCTCGTCGTCCCGTATTTCTATGGCATCCTCGACGCTTATTTCACCGCTCGTGCCAACAATCGCAAGGAGCGCTTTCTCACGCCAGCGTTTGTGCCCTTGCTCTCGGCACCACCGGTGAGAAGCCTCGAACAAGAGCTGCTCGACGCAGCACGTGCTCGTGGTGGTGACCTTTCGGTCACAGAGGGCGTGATGGCGACGGGGCGTGGCTTTGATGAGGTGGAAGCACAGCTCGATGCCATGTGCGTGAGTGGTTATGTCGACATTGGGAACCGAGCCGAGAGCGGCGTGGTGGTTTATCGCTTTGGGCAGCTTTGACAGCTGGGGTCTCGTCAGGACGTCGTGCCTGCGCATGAGCTGCCTGCGCCAGCTGTGCAGCCATAGCAGTGGCGTGCCGTGGTCACACGGCGCTGGGCGTAGCGTTGAGGGTCGAAGTCGCGCACATGCAGAGCCTGTCCATCGTTTGTCTTCGCCTCTAACGCAAGCATTTGGTTGAAGTCGCAATCGTAGACGCGGCCATCCCAAGAGACAGAGAGGGTGTTCTTGCACATGAGCCCCTCGACGGCCGCAGGGTTGAACGCGTCGAGCAGCTTCTGCATATATCCCTGCAAGTTGCCTTTCTCGAGCAGCCACTCGAGGAAGCGCGCGATGGGCATGTTGTTCAGTGCGAATAGGCGGTCAAAACTCACCCCGTGGTCGCTGAGCAGCCGAGCCTTGAAGTCGCGCTCGAGGGCTTCCTGGCATCCACCAAGGAAGGCCCCGGCGGGGTTGCTCATCAATGTTAGGATGCGCGTGGGATCGCCTTGCCCATAGCCCACGCCGTTGAGGCGTCGTAGGGCTTCGATCGAGCGCTCAAAGGTGCCATCTCCTCGCTGCGCGTCGGTGTTGAGCCGGCGATAGTGGGGCAGAGAGGCGACGACCTCCACTTGATGGTCTGCGAGCCACTGAGGCAAATCTCGATATTTTCGCACCATCAGGATGGTCAGATTGCAACGGTCGATCACATGTTTGCCAGCTGCGCGTGCCTTCTCGACGAAGGGTCGAAAGTGCGGGTGCAGCTCTGGGGCGCCGCCGGTGATGTCTACGGTGTGAGCGCCGCTGATCTCCATCGCGCGCAGCACAGCGTCCATGGTCTCGAGGCTCATCATGGCGTCGGTGCGATCGGGGCCTGCGTCCACATGGCAGTGGCGGCAAGCCATGTTGCAGAGCTTGCCCACGTTGACCTGAAAGATCTCCAGCTTGCTTGCTCTCAAGTCTCCCACACCAGCTCGGGCCAGTGACACGTCAAAGTCAGCGCTCTCCCCCGATGGGTCGCGAAGGTCCACTTCCGCGAGGGCCTCGAGCTGCCTCGCAGGAGCTGCCAAAGGTGAACGACGCGCCAGCAACGAGGTGGTGCGCCGCGGTCCATCTACGGCGGTCGGTTTATGGGTGGATCCCTCCATCACATCGCCTGTTTCTTGACGTGTTCGAGCATCTGCACGCCATGCACCAGAGAGGCACCGCCACGGATGGCTGTCGCTACGTGGATCGCCTCGGTCATCTGTTCGAGGTCTGCGCCCTTTTCCAGCGAGTCGCTGCTGTAGGCGTCGATGCAATAGGGGCATTGAATCGTGTGAGCTACAGCGAGGGCGATGAGAGACTTCTCTCGCTCCGAGAGCGCGCCAGCCTTGAATACCTCACCATAGTAGTCGAAGAATTTGCGAGCGAGTTCTTTGTTACCTTCAGCGACCTCAGCGAAGCGCTTCAGGTCTTCAGGGCGATAGTATGTCTCCACGAATGACTCCTTTCATCGCGTCTTGTCTACGTGGGCAAGAAGGGGCGCGTTATGCTGGGCACCCTATTTTGACGAAAAGTTGTCCTTATCTTGAGGAGAAGTGGTCCTTTTTGTCGCTGAAGAGGGCGTTGAAAGTGGTGAGCGTGCCGTAGATCTTGGAGATATAGCTCTGCAGTTCCACCTTGTCCCCGTCCCCCAGACCTTTGTTCCCGTTGATCTTGGCTTCGAGGACACGAAGGCGATCACGGAGCATGACGATCTTGTGAAAGAAGGAGTCGATGGGCACCTCTTTGAGCTGGTTGTCAGAATCGGCAGGTTTGAAGATCAACGTGCCACCCTGCCAGCGCGAACTCATCTCCAGGTAGCCATAGAGGGTCTCTTCTTCGAGCAGCTCGCGTAGCACCTCTTTGAGTCCATTGCGGTCCATGCAGATCTCTCCCGTGGTATCACCCCTCACTGGGGATTCGAGGGTCGCTCGTTGGATGGTAACTTCTGGTGCGTGGGTGGCTGTCCTGCCGCCACCTCCACCACGTTTCTTTGGCAAGCGAGGGATCCGAACATGCTCGGATCGTTCGCGTCGCACCTGGAAGTTGTCGCAATAAGGATAATCCTCTGCGATGCGTGGGAGTTCGGGGCGGAAGCGACAGAGACCCATCACAAGGCCCGAGTCACCTCGATCTTCAACCATGAAGGCAATGCAGTCAGCGCAGGTCGGATCTGGGCGTTCCATTTCGTTCATGGAAGCGACGATACGTCAGCGAAGCCGTTGGCTGCAACTCAGAGCGTTTGGCAAACCAGTCATAGCTTAATCTCCCCCAAACGGGTTACTATTAACTCCACGTGGCCAACTTCGACCTGAAATGTTCCCGCTGTGGGAATCTGATCGATCTTCCAGTCAGCGAAGAGACGCTGAGCATGCTGGACTCCTTGCAAGAGCAGATCCGCGCAGAACTGCGTGCTCGTCGCTCAGCACCCAGCGACCCTAAAGCCGACGGCATGGCGTCGATCTGGGATCGCAGGCCGGCGACGGTGGACGAGTGGGGCTTCGCCAAACGTCCGCTTCCCCAGGAAAAGAAGCGCGACAAGACGCAGGAGGAGGCTCGCGTCGTTCCTCCCCTGCCTGCCAAAGAGGACGATCTTGGCCCCTCCTTCGCTCGTAAGAGCCAGGATAGTGCAACACCCGCGGTCCGCGACTCGTCGGGCGACGCGCTCGGCTGGGGCTTTGCCAAGAAGGCCGAGGCAGTTGTCGAATCGACGAAGCCTGCCGCAAAGTCCACCTTGCGCGCAAGGCCGAGTTCGAAGACGATCGTCTGTTGGCCGCCGCCGGTGCCCGAGGGGGAGCTCTTTCCTGAGCCTACGCCCTCCAAGAAGGCTCAGGCTAAGGCTAAGGGCAAGCAAGAGCCCAAGCCCAAGCCCAAGCCCAAGCCCAAGCAAGAGCGTAAGTCCAAGCGTGAGCTCAAACCTTCACCGTTGCTCAGGGCGTTGGCGAATCACTCCCGTATCAACCCTGGCCAACAAGCGACCGTTGAGATGATCTATCAACGTTTTGCCCCTGGCGCGACGAAGGCCGACAAGGGGCCAAGCAACCTGCTCGAAGCACTTGCCCTAGACCCAAACCTCAACAAGGGCCAAGCCGATACCTTGCGCACCGTGGTGGAGCGCTTCGACAAGAAGGGCTGAGCACAATCCATTGTGCATGGTGGCCCACCCCCACGCTTTTTGGCACACTATCGCCATGAAAGTTCCTGAAGACGCAATCACCAAGGTGGTCCAAGCGGCGTCGGAGCATATGTCCGAGCCCGAGTATATCAGCACGCAGGTGGACAGCCTGATGGGGGTTCAGCCGAGTATCACCCAATATGTGATCGCACATCAGGCTGATCTCTCGGTGGAGGGCGTGGTGACGACGCTCTTTCATGTGGCGATGATGCACCTCAGTATCATTGAAGCTACGGGATCAACGCCCACAAAGGTTGGCTTTCCACAGCTGGATATGGCCGCCACCGCCACGCCTACCTTGGAGGACCTGGCCAAGGACGAGCCCAATTTGGCCTCCTATATTGCCACAAACCTAGATCTCGCCGGCGGTGAGAGTGCCAACAAGGTGGCCGGCAAGGTGTTGACTCACATCGCCCAGGCCCTGGTCTCCATGTAAGCCATGGCTGCGCCAATCCTTAGCGTGGCGCCGATGCTGGACTACACGGATCGGCATTATCGCTTCGTCATGCGTCATATCACGCGCTGCACGGTGCTCTACAGCGAGATGGTGACGACCCATGCGCTGTGGTGCTCCAGCTCGGCGGGGACGATCCCTCCAGCCTCGCTCGTTGTGCCGAGATGGCGGAGAGGGAGGGGTATGACGGCGTTAACCTCAACGTCGGATGCCCAAGCGATCGGGTGCAAAAGGGACGCTTTGGCGCCTGCCTCATGGCCAATCCGGAGCTCGTGGCGCGCTGCGTGAAGGTCATGGGCGAGGCGGTCTCTATCCCCATTACCGTTAAACATCGTGTGGGCATCGATGGGCACGAAACCTATGCAGAGCTGCGCGCTTTTGTTGAGACTGTGGCGGCTGCAGGCTGTGAGCACTTCGTGGTGCACGCTCGTATCGCGATCCTCGCGGGGTTGAGCCCTAAGCAGAACCGCGCTGTGCCACCTTTACGCTATGAAGATGTCTACCGGCTCAAGGCCGAGCTCCCTGCGCTGACCGTCGAGATCAACGGCGGGGTGCGCTCTCTGGAGGAGATCGACGCTCATCTCGAGCATGTGGACGGCGTGATGCTCGGGCGCGCCGCGGTGGATGACCCCTACCTCTTCGCTGCCGTAGACGCCCGGTATGGTGGTGCAGAGTGTCCTGGGCCCAGTCGCCGCGAGATCGTGGAGGCCACGCTCCCCTATGCGGTGAGACATCAGATGGCAGGGGGGAAGCCGCATCATGTCTTGCGTCACCTCCTGACGCTCTTCGCGGGGCAGGCAGGCAACCGCCGCTGGAGGCGGCTTCTGGGCACCGCGCCGGCGCAAGGTGGGGAGGTCGCGGCGATCCTGCGCGAGGGGTTGACGTTCTTTTCGCCTGCGCTGCTCGACGCTAGGCCTTAGTGGCCCTTCATCCACAAAACCCGTGTCAGGTGCGCCACAGCACACATGGCAAAGATGGATACATCCATGATGATAGTGAGTTAGATGTGGTTTCTTTTTGGCATCGTCGCTGCATTACCCCGCTCCAATTGCCAAGGAGATCGCATGACTACTCAATCCAAGTTCTTCCTCGTCGCCATCGCGGCCTACGCCCTCATCGCTTCCATTCCCTCCTGGGCGGAGGCCAGGCCGGCTGAACTTTCGGTGAAGACGCTGCAGCTCGCTCGGGGTGTGGAAGGGCGCCAGCCTGTGGAACCCAACACAGAGTTTTCCGCAGACGGCGAGCGAGTCTATGCCTATGTCTGTCTAGCCAACTCCGGCGCAACAACGCAGGTGCGCGTGATTTGGCAACGGGGAGAGAAGGTTTTCCACCGCACGACCCTGAAGGTTGGGCACGCCAAGAGTTGGCGCAGCTGGGCCTATATTCGCGCCATGCCCCACCTCGTGGGCGAGTGGCAGGTCCTTGTGCAGAGCCTTGAAGGCGACGAGCTGGCGAGGAAGCGCTTTGTGATCGAGCGCTGACCCAAACGCTTCAGCAGATGCCTAGCAGGCCGTTGCTCGGGCCCTCTTCGTCCTCTTCGGGGAGCGGCCACTCTCCACGCTCCCGTGGGGTGTTCGCCTCTTCTCCGAGGGGCACATCGGTGACGAGGAGCACCCGTCCACCGAGATCGCGCACGACCCAGCTCGTGCCAAACGCGTTACGGTGCTTTTCGATGATGTAGGTGCCGCCCAAGGTTGTGCTGCGGCTACCCGCCGGCCGCCCCTCGAGGTCGAGCACGTCTACCTGGGCTCCATCGGCACCGCGGCCCTTCGCCCAGGTTTTTGCAGCTCGCTCATGGGCTGCTGCGCCGAAAAAGAGCATGAAACCCAGAGGCAAGAGCACCCAGATTTCGAGCAGGGGCGCGCAGGCGCCCACCACCAGCGCTACAGCACGAGAAAAGAGCACCATGCGGCGCATGGCTTCTTCCTCGCCCCAATGCGGCACCAAGACGGCGCATAAGATACGCCCACCATCGAGGGGCAGGGCGGGGAGGAGGTTTCCCCCAGCGATGAGCAGGTTGACGACCATGCAGAGTTCGGCCCAGAAGGCGCCCGTGGTCCAGAGCCAGAGCCCAGAGAGCCCGGCCAGGAGCAGGGACACGAAGGGGCCCGCTGCGCCAATCAAGAACTCATCGAGGGGCCGGTGGGGGAGCGTCGCAAGCCTGGTTTCACCGCCAAGGGCGTGAAGTGAGATCCCAAGCACGGGGATGTGTCGCCAACGGGCGACGAAAGCATGACCAAGCTCATGAAGGAAGATGGAGGCAAAACCTACAACGAGCACCAAGAAGGCGTGGGCGCCCATGCCGTGCAAGATGCCGCCATAAAAGGCGAATATGAGCAGGAAGATAAACGAATAACGAATCTCGATGGGGATGGCAGCCACCCGAGCCAAGCGAAAACCATGCATGTCTTTCCTCCCTTGTGCGTCTTACGACAACTTGAATCAAAGGAGGTTCCCGCGCCGGGAGAGCATGCTATCCTTTCTTCATCATGACCTGGCGAAACCTCTGCTGGACGCTCTTCATCCTCTCCCTAGTTGTGGGTGTGCTACGGCTCATGACGGGCAATCTTCTTGGCGCCGTCATCACCTTGGCGTTGGCTGCCTATTTGGGCTCGGTGGTGCTCGACTACCCAGTGCTCAAGCGCCTCAAGCAGCTCTTGCGGCTGCTCCGTTGGCGCAAGCGCGACTAGTCGTCACCCTTTAGGGTGTTGGCGTCGAGAGGAGAGCCGTCGATGCCTGCATCCGTAGAACCTGCATCCGTAGAACCTGCAGAACCTGCATCCGTAGAACCTGCAGAACCTGCATCCGTAGAACCTGCAGAACCTGCATCCACGGTTGAATCTGCTGTCACGACCTGCCAGGGGGCTGGCCCGACGCTCTCGCCATATTGGATGGCCACGCCTGGTTTCCAGAGCGTCAACGTGCTGCCAACATCCACTGCAGCGCCCAT
>JAFCZD010000967.1 GCA_019314525.1 Deltaproteobacteria bacterium | reverse complement strand
CACAAACCTCAGCGAACGGTTGAGGTAGTCACCCGTGAGCACCACCACGTCGGGTGCCGCACGACGCACAGCCCAGATCGCCTGCTGCATGGCGCTCAAAGGCGTGGACATACCAGCATGCACATCCGTCAGATGGACCACCCGCAAGGGTCGCGCGACGTTCCTCCCATGAATGATATGATGGGTGACCCGCAAGGTGTCCAACGGACGTGCATGGAGGGGCGCAGCATCGAGATAGGGCGTTTCAGCGAGAGCTCGAGATAGGGCGTTTCAGCGAGAGCCAGACCGCGCTGGCGAATTGCATCTCTACGGCGTTGGAAGAGCATGGTGGTCAAGTCTACCAGCGGATACGCTAAAGCAAAGAGATCATAGCGATTTTAGTGGGACACCCTGGGTGCATGTGGGTCAGGGTGCCCAGAAGAAAGCGTGAGATTTCGGGGGTATTTCGCAGATAGACACTTTGTTAAAAGTTGGTAAGGGCCCTAACCAACACTCCGTCTGAACAATTCTTGGCCCACCCACCAGCTCCACCAGAGAAAAAGAAGCACCATCAGGGGCCCCAACATGCCGCGGCCAGTGCCAGCCACGCTGCACCCACCGCTCGAAAGCTCATGCGATAAGCTGTCGCTGCTTGGCCCACCGCCATCTGGGGGATAGCTGCCATCCACAGCCGCCAAGTCCCACGGGAGGGAGGCGTCAACGTTCGTGGATCCGCCGTCTAGCAACACGGGAGTGCCATGATCCACCGCGCCATCCATGGTCACCGATCCATCAGCAGGCAATGTCACTCCATGTAGGTCCCCTCCTGAGGCCGTGATCAGCCAGTCTTGATACGAATCAACTCGGCTATCCCAGGTGAAGACGCCGCACTCCGCCGAGGAGCTCGAGACCACACCCACTACCACCTCCTGGCCACTCATGCTGGCAAAGGCTGGCCCCCCGGAGTCACCCAGGCAGGTACCGCCGATACCCAAGTCGCCGTCACTCCCGGAGAAGCGAAAGCGTTTGCCATCGAGGACATCAATGGCGTTGGTGGCCATATGCTTGTCGCCGAGATAGCCAGCGCCAGTCTCGGTTTTGCCATAGCCCACCAGCGTCAGCTCCAAACCCACGGTCACTGGTACCACGTTGATCGCCGCAGGCTCCACCACGGGCGCCGTGGCCAGTGAGAGCAGGGCGATGTCGTCGAGGGAGATGGCGTGGGGATCGATGACAAACCCAGGGTGGCGCATCACGCGGCTCACCTCGTAGGTGACGCCCTCAGTCTCGAAGGTGAAGCCGCTGTCTTCAGTCACACAGTGGGCTGCTGTGAGCACCGTTTTGGAGCCCACGAGGGTCGCCGTACAAAAATGCCCGTTGCCCCGGATGACGCCCACGCCTGGGTGTCCCGTCCAGGGCACCCCATCGGTGATCGCAGCGCTATGGCTTGCTGGCGCCTCGCCGTGGACGTGGCAGGCCACGTTCAGCATCACAAAGACCATCAGGGCAACATCAAGGACAGGTCTGCTCATAGGCTGTTTAGTCTAGCATGCTCGTGGCTTTGCTTCCGCAGTGTGCTCAACAGCCTCACTGCCCGTTGAGGTGCCCGTTGAGCAACACATCCATATCGAAGTTGGCGCGCGCGTGGGGGTCGATCTCGAGGATGTCAGTGTTGCCTGAGGGCAATGAGTAGATCTTCCCGTTGGCTGCCAACACAGAGCCAAAGAACTTGAGCGGGGCAACACCCAATGTGGATCCCACCACCCGAATGCCCGAGGAGAGGTCGCTGGGATCGATCTCCAGCACCTGAGACCATGCTCGTGGGACCGAGTAAATCTTACCGTTGGGTGCGAGGGTGCCACCATTCCACTTTGAACCCCCCGTCGTGCCCCAATCTGGGCCCACCCGTTTTGAGGCGTCAATATCGTCGGGCACAATCTCAAGCACATGGGAATCCCCGCCTGGAGTGCCATAAATTCTACCGTTGGCAGCCAGGGCTCCACCAATCCATTTAAGGACCGCGGCGCCGAGATCCGGCCCAACACGCCTAATCCCCGAGTCTGTCAGGTCTTCGGGATCGATCTCGAGAATCTGTGAAGCCGCACCTGGCAAACAATAGATTTTTCCGTTGGGGGCAAGCACACCTCCCTGCCATTTATTGTCCCCAACCCCCAGGTTCGGACCCACACGCTTTGTGCCCTGAGCCGATAGATCGTTGGGGTCGACGACCAGCACGTATTCGTCCTTGCGCGGACAGGCGATGAGCAAACCATTAGGGGCCAGACGCAAGCCCATCCATTTATTCTCGTCGACTTGATCTTTTCCCAGAGCAACCGTCGTGATCTCAGCGGCGTTACCCACATCTGCGGGGTCAAAACGAAGAATATAAGGGGTGTCC
>JAFCZD010000966.1 GCA_019314525.1 Deltaproteobacteria bacterium | reverse complement strand
CCCACCCCATGCGCAGGTACATGACGACGCCCAAGATGGTGAGGATACTCGGGGTGAAGACCCCCGCAAACCAACCGAACTTCCTCGCGGACCCCGCAGGCGCACCCCCCTGGGTCTCTTTGCCCAGAGCCACCGCTCGCAAGACGCTGCGGATCAAGGGGCCGGCGTAGGCGCTGCCAAAGGCCACCGCCAAGAGCACCAGCAAAGAGAGCACGGTCACCGGCGTCTGGGAGAGGTAGAAAAGCTCCCTATCGAGATGTTGCGCTAGCCACTCCACGGTAACCTCACCGGATCGCCTCCCCACTCATTCGGGGCAAAGGGCCACATATTTCAGTGCGCCGTTGGTTATATCGGAGTAGCTGATGTGAACCTTGCCTCCCGCGTCCAGCGCCAACGACGTGGCCTCTCCCACGTCGCCAGCGGAGTCCACGGGCTTGGTCGTCCAAGTACCCGATGCGTTCGTCGCGTACTTCAGATCGAAGTTCCTCCCCTCGAGGTAGCTGATGTGGACCTTGCCCGCCACGTCCAGCGCCAGAGATGTGGAGGTGCCCCTCAGGCTGGTGGAGTCCACCTCAGTGGTCACCCAAGCGCCCAATGCGTTGGTGGCGTACTTCAGGCTGTAGCTGTCCGGGCCAGCATAGCCGATGTGGACCTTGCCCTCTGCGTCTAGCGCTAAGGACGAGTGCCCCCACATGCCGACCGAGTCGAGGTAGTCGGAGGTTACCCAAGAGCCGGAGGCGTTCGTCGCGTACCTCAGGTGGCAGTCCAGGTGCTTGATAGTGTGGACGCATGTGTGGAAGCTGATGTGGACCTTGCCTGCCGCGTCCAGCGCCCGCGACCCGCCGGAAGCCACGTTGCCGGGGGAGGCGACCGTGGTGATAAGCCACGCGCCGGAGGCGTTCGTCGCGTACTTCAAGTAGCCGTTGGCGCCATCGTAGTAGATGTGAACCTTGCCCGCCGCGTCCAGCGCCAGCGACGCCACACCGACCCAGCCACCGCCGTTGCTGGGGTCGATGGTGGTGGTGACCCATGCGCCAGAGGCGTTCGTCGCGTACTTCAGGTTGAAGGTGGTACCGTCGTAGTAGCTGATGTGACCCTTGCCTGCCGCGTCCAATGCCAGCGTCATGCCTGAGCCCACGTTGTTAACGGGGTCAACGGGGTCAACGGTGGCAGTGACCCATTCGCCGGAGGTGTTTGTCACGTACTTCAGGCCCTTGTCGGCGACGCAGTAGCTGATGTGGCCCCTGCCCGCCGCGTCAAGCGCAAACGATGTTTCTTCCACCTCGCCAACCGAGTCGACGGTGACCGGTCCCACGTCCTCGCAGCACATGCCATGGCTCGTGCAGGTCTGGCCGGTCGGGCACATACCGCAGCTCTCCCCACATACCGGGTCCGGCCCACAGACCCGCGCCTCGCAGCCCAACTCGCAAGGGCCGCACCACCCATTCGAGCAAACGTCCGTGCCACTACAGGAAAGAACAGGCCCCCACTCCATGCAGCTATCCATGCCATGCTCCTCGCAGACCTGATAGCCACCTGTCACGCAGCGCCGCGCCTCGACGCTAGCGCTGGAAGGGCGCTGGCCACAACCAGCCACCCAGCCCGCTGCCAGCGTGAAGGCACAACACAAGATCGGAACATCTCGCTGAAACCTCACCGGATCGCCTCCAGAGTCTTCTCGCGTGCCTCGTGGGCCCTCTTCACGTCGGCCTCTAGTTTTTCGAGCATCCACCATTGGTCGCGTAGCGTTGGCTGCCTCGACTTCTGCGTGGTGGTGCCGTGGCTCTTGGTCTCGAGGGGCTCGTAGCTCTCGCGTTGACACGGCCGTGCCTTGGCCTCGAGCACGCTCAAGGTGCGTGAGGCCTGCACCGCCGATGTACTCCACAGACCCGCCAGCACCAGAATCGGCAGCACCATCATCAGCACACGACTCCAACGGGGGCCGCCGATGCGGCGCGTAATCCAAGGTGTGAAGAGCAGGAGCAAGAGCATCGCAGCACCAATGACCACCAAGGGACTATGGTCACGCCACAAGACCCTCCAGAAGCCCCCACCCACTGCGGCCCGACGCCGACCACACTCATCGGTGACGAGGAGCTGAGCCATGCGGCGGTCCACCTCG
>JAFCZD010000965.1 GCA_019314525.1 Deltaproteobacteria bacterium | reverse complement strand
CGTTTGAGCGCATCTTCGAGCCGAATCGAGTGGGTGCCCGTTTCGATGATGTGAGCTCGGTGGGTAAGTCGGTCCATGATCGCGCGGCAGAGCCGCGGGTCGGGAAACATGGAGGTCCACTCGCTGAAGGGGAGATTCGTGGTGATCACGACGGGCAGGCGCTCTGTCCGCTCTCCAAGTACGCGAAAGAGCAGCTCCGCGTCGGAGCGGGCCAGAGGCATGTATGCAAGCTCGTCGAGGATCAACAGCGACACCTTGCTGTAGCGGCGCACGACCCGGCCGAGCTCTTGGGCGTCTTGTGCTTCGACCAACTCTGTGACGAGGCCGGCGGCTGTAGTGAATCGCACGCGTCGTCCCTGGCGTGCCGCGGCTTCGCCCAGAGCGCAAGCCAAGTGGGTCTGGGTGCTGGTCTGAAACTGACGCACATAGCCTCCCGTTCAACTGGTTTTTTCATAGCAACATAGATGGCCATGTTCTTGAACCTGGTAGACATCGCGGCGAAAGGCAGCGGCAAGCAAGGACCAACCCCGCTCCCATCGGTCACTTTGTTGTAGGCTCCGAATTGTCAGGATCCCCTGCTTGCCATCCCCCCAACTCATTCCTGAAAGCTTGAGCCGCTGAGCAGCGATGGTTTTGCACGCAGCTTCAACAACACCACTGCCAATTGGCAAACCAAGTTCCTGATAGCGGTCGTAGTTCATCCGTTCACGTTGGTTAGTGAAGTACTTACGCTCCTTGCGAAGCTCCTCGCTGCGTGTCTTGCTGGCATTTTTGGGCATCTTTCGCCCAAATCTTTTCAGTTCAGCGATCACCTCATTTACGCCACCCACTTCGTCCTTCAGGATGACACGCAGACGTTCATACTCCGCCCGTCCTCGAACGCTGTCTTTGCCGTAGAAGGCAGACATCGCATTGCGCAAGTGCTCATTGGCGTGGCCGTTATCCACGATCTTCGTAGCCTTCTCCCACTGCGCACCTTCGAAGTACCTCCAGTTTTCCTCAGCTCCATCAGCAAGGGCTACAAGATGGAGATCAGAACGTGCCGCGAGGATGGCATTCAACTCAGCGTCGAGTTGCTCCGTAAGTGTCTTCTTCTTTCTCTCCGGAGCACGCCCGTATCGTATAGTATCCAGCCGTTGAGGCCCGTCCTCACCGGGGGCATACAGCGAAATCGTGCCGCAACCTACTTCACGGTAACCCGCCGGACCTGTCGGCTTCTTTTTCAACTTCTTCTTTGCCTCTTCGCGCGCTGCCTTCGCCTGCCGCTGGGCTTCCTTGTCCGGAACCATGACACCATCGAGCGACACCGCCACCAGGGTTGCTTCCCCGGCGACGGTCTCCTTTGAGCGCAGCTCCTCCTCCCACGACTCCCGGTGTGTCTCCCACTCCGCAGACAAGATCTTGGGCAGCCGGTCACAGCTACTCTGAGACGGACCGTCTATCCCGAACTCCTTGAAAACCTGCGTGGTTGCCAGCGACGTCATGTGCCCCATCAGGAAGCCGACCTGACGAGCCAACAGGGGCGTGCACAACCCCCCGACGATGCCGGCCCTCAGGTCCAAGGCACACGTGCATTTGCCGCCGCCCTTCGGCCTGAACAGATTGCGCTCCACGGTTACTGGACCACTGCTGCACTGGTAGGTCTTCGGCTCCTTAGCCAAGACTTTCCTGAACTCCTGGCCATCAACAACAATCGCGTCAGCCTCCACATCGTAGCGGGCCAATTCAGCGGCATTCAGTTCACACTCTACCTCTCGCATCCGCTCACCCAGTTCCCGCTCATACGCTTCAAACGGCTCCAACTCCGACACCGGCTGCGACCTGCGCCGCTCAAGCAGTTCCTGGAGTTTTGCAAAACTTGTTAAACTCGACAGATCCTCGTTGTGGTACTTTTGCATCAGGCGACCTCTGGGTTGGACATCTTGTTTTGAGATCTCGATATCCTACCTGGATGGTCGCCTACTTTTCACCCCCCTATATTGCTGTCAGTTTCAGATCAGCACCCATCCGACATGGCCTTCCCCCCAAAGGCGCACACCTCCCTGCCAACCCACTGGCCTTCTTTCTAGCGGATAAGCCCGGTTAGCATCGATGCGATGATGATCCCCAGCCGGGTGATCTC
>JAFCZD010000964.1 GCA_019314525.1 Deltaproteobacteria bacterium | reverse complement strand
GCTCGATGTGCTGCACGCCGTGCGTGATGCTGAGCCAAGAGCAAAACGCATGCTGCACCGTCTGCTCGAGGATCAATACTCTCCATTGCTCGCCTGCTACCGCAAGGCGCGACCGAAGGTTGGTGACGGGGTGTGGGTTGCCACCCTCACCTCCACGGCAAACCGTTCGCTCCAAGTGAGCCAAGTACGGTCAACCTTGGGCGATGCAAAGATGCTGCGCTGCATAGGCGACTCCATCGGCAAGATCATCACACATACACCAACTCGAGCCCGCGTTACCCTAGCCTTCATACGCCTGCCCACGGCGCCCCCCAAGGTAGGCATGGGCGCCCTCACCAAAAGGGAGGTCCAGGGCGTGATCAGGGCTAATCTTTCGGCCGTGCGGCACTGCTACGAAAAGGCGATGCTTCGCCGTAGCAAGTTCGCGTGCAAGATTATGGTCAAGTTCACCATCGAGCCCACCGGGCAGGTGGCATCCGCGCATGTCATCACATCCACGATGCGAGACGCATCTTTCGAGGCGTGCGTTGAGCACGAAGTTCTCCGCTGGACCTTTCCCAAACCTCGAGGCAGCGGCCGCGTGGTGGTGAAGTACCCTTTCATCTTCCATGGGAGTTTCTAGGCGGGGAACGCCACAGCAAAGCGAGTCCAATATGTCGTATGTGTTGCAATCCCCCCCGCGCCGGATCCCAGCCTTGCTCCTCGTGTTCATGATATCGCCGGTCGTCGCCGGTCGGGCCCAGGCCCAGACGATCCCCTGGGCCTGGTCTGTTGTGCCGAACCACTATCCCCTCGTGGACCTGACGGCGGGGGGGCCGCGCCACAACGCCTATGTGCTTCATGAGGGGCCTCGATCTCGGCGCACCCTCTCGAGCCACGCGGAGCTGCGCTATGAACTCCAAAAGGGGGCCGTGCGACACATCGTGTGGCGCCAGAAGATCCAAGCGCATCAAGGAATGCCCCGTGCGGCCATGGTGGTCTCCGGCCCGCGTATCTTTGTTGCGCGACATAGCCTCATCGCCACCACATGCACCCTCTATGCGTTCGCCCGCCAGACGGGCAAGCCTCTCTGGCAGGTAACGCTCAAGGGTGTGGGACCTGTGGTGCACTCGCGGTATTTCAACCGGGTGCAACTCCGCGTCCTTCGCGGCAACCCCGTTGTCTTTGGTTACGAGATTGGGACCTCCTATATCGAGATGCGCGATGCGGCCACGGGGACTTTGCGCTCTCACCGCAAGTTTCGTCATCCGCGGCCCAAGGAGCCCCTCGCGGAGCGTCTTTTCGATGAGCTTCATCGCGTCCTTCGCCAACGGAGAACCTATCGGCGTAGTGTATCGGCCTTCATCGCGGGCCATGTGATCAAGATGGGTGCTCCCGCTCTCGCGTTGGCAGCGTTTCGCCTCGCAGTGAAGCAGGTTGACGGTCTTCCTTTGCGGCACAATCACTATCGGCTGTCTGTGCGCCTCGTCGAAAAGAAGAATGGGACCCATGTGATCGTCGCGCGTCGGCGTTCTTCTTTACGCGCGACCTCGACACAGCGCTCTCAGCCTCGCGGCGATTGAAGGGTATGGCGGTAGATGGTGAACGACCACAGCGTGTTTCCTTCTAAGGTGCTCTGAGGGACCTACGCCCTCTATAGGCCAAATCTTGGCGATGGTATATTCGCCGGGCGCCTGCGCAATCTTGGAAGCGCTGAGTATCTCGATCACGAGTCAACTGGGCTCAAAGGATTGTGTGCACAACCGATTGTAGCGAGCGCAGCCTGCGAAAGTGCAGTTGGCTCTTGCGTGCCCCACCGCCGTCCTTTCATACTGGAGCTGGATTTGTGGACCGCGGTTGGAATACCTAACCCCGTTTTCCAAGGCTGCTGAGCTGAACCCGGCGGAGCCAACTCGGAGCTAACCCATGTATCGGACGGTTCTAGGGAAACCCGTTGCTATGCTGCTGCTGGCGATCGTCTTAGCCAGCTGCTCCGGCGATCAGTGGACTGCGTTGCGCCTACGGGTCCTCTTCGACGACCACTGGGACATCGACCAACTCTCCTTGAGACTCACTCCTGGGGATCAAGAGACCGACCCCCAGCTTGCGCCGGAGGTCCCAAGCCTGCTCTCCTCTGGGGTGACGGT
>JAFCZD010000963.1 GCA_019314525.1 Deltaproteobacteria bacterium | reverse complement strand
CCTCAATCCAGGACGATGGTCTGGTGGGGCTCGGGGATGGTAACAGTTCGGCCCTTGGCTTCGAGGGCCGCACCGAGCTCCTTGGCGGGCTCGAGATCGCCGTGCACCAAGAAGATGCCCTTGACCTGTTCGCCGCAGGCTTCAGCCCACCACTGCAGCTCGTCTTTGTCGGCATGCGCGGAGAAAGCGTTGAGCACGGCCACCTCGGCGTGGAGGTCACGCTTGACGCCAAAGATCTTCACCTGCCGACGGCGCTCCACCAGCCGGCGACCGAGGGTGTGGGCGGCTTGGTAGCCCACGATGACCACGGTGTTGTTGGGGTTTTCGATGTTATTGCGCAGATGATGCAGGATGCGCCCGGCTTCGCACATGCCTGAGGCGCTGATGATGATGGCAGGCTCGGTGAGGTCGTTGAGCCGCTTGCTCTCCTCCACCGACTGCACCATGCGCAGCCGTTCGAAGCCGAAGGGATCGCCATGGTTCTCGCTGAAGCTGTTGGCCTCGGCGTCATAGCACTCCGGGTGACGACGAAAGACCCGGGTGAGGTTCATCGCCAGGGGTGAATCGACGAAGATCGGCAGGGGCTTTATGCGCCCGGATTTAATCAACCGGTTGAAGGCAAAGACGATCTCCTGGGTGCGCTCCAGCGCGAAGCTGGGGATCACCATTCGGCCGCCACGTTCGCGGGTGCGCTCTACCACCTCGGCGAGCTGCTCGTCCATGCGCTCTACGGGCTCGTGTGTGCGGTTACCGTAAGTGGACTCCATTACCACATAATCGGCGCCCTCTGCTGGCGTGGGGTCGCGCAGGATGGGCAGGTTGCGCCGGCCGATATCTCCAGAGAAGGCGATGCGCCTCTTCAGCCCCTCACGATCAACGTCGATGATCACGCTTGCAGAGCCCAGCACGTGGCCAGCGTCGATGAAGCGTGCCGTCACGCCCTCGAAGAGCTCGAAGGCTTCGTCGTAAGCGTGGGGAATGAAGCGGTCGAGGGTCTTGGTGGCGTCCTCATCGTCATAGAGCGGCTCAACAGGCTCCCAGCCCTCTACATGACGATTGCGCTTGTTGAGCCAGCGCGCGTCCGAGGACTGAATATGCGCTGAGTCGAGCAGCATGGAGTGGCAGAGATCTTCGGTGGCTGCCGTGCTGTGGATCTTGCCCTTGAAGCCGTGCTTGATGAGGGAGGGCAGGTTTCCGCTGTGGTCGATATGCGCGTGGGTCAGGAGCGCGACGTCGGCCTCCGTTGCCACACGGGGCAGGTTGCGGTTGAGTTGCCGCGATTGGTTGCGGCGGCCCTGGTAGAGCCCGCAGTCGATGAGCGCGCGGTGGCCGTCGATCTCGAGCAAGTGCATGGATCCCGTCACGGTTTGGGCGGCGCCAAGGAAGGTGATCTGGAGTCGGTTCTTGGTGTTGGTGCTCATGCCGGCATCCTATCATGGAGCCACGTTGGATGCGTCCCTCCAGACGTGCCAGACTTGGGCCTATGAGTTTGCTCACGTGCACAGGGCCGACGCTCAGGCGTTCGCGTTTGGCGGTGGTGGTGGTGGTGGTGGTCCTCGCCGCTCAGGCCTTCGCCGTGTATCAGGCTATCCAGCTGCTTTCATCACCCACCAGTGGCTTGATCGGTGTCTGGCATCTCGGCAAGCGCGGCTATGTGGTGCAACCCGCGACCGCCCAAGCTGCGGCGGCGATGGAGCAGATCCCTGGCCCTCTGCTCCTGCGGACCGTGGATGGCCGCCCCGTGGAGAAGTTGGCGCGAGTCTTTGTCCCTGCGTACCAGGAGCTGGCCTTCATCTCGGTTAGCCCGGTGGGTCGCTCGCATCGCTACACGTTTCAAGATTCAGAGGGCAAAGAGACCCCCATCACCTTGCGCACGGGGCCTCGCGATCTTGGCGTCAGCCTGGGGAGTCTTGTGGGGCCTTTGGCTGCCCACGGCGTGGGTTTGCTCTACCTGCTGATGGGGATCTGGGTCTGGTGGCGGCGGCCTCGAGACCCTGCAGCCAATGGCTTGCTCTATCTCTGCGTGGCGGCGGCGGCGAATATGACACTCACCCTCTACCGGCCAGGATGGGAGCTCGCTGCGGCTTTGGATGGTTCAATGTTGCCTCTCTGGGCGAGTGCAGCGCTGCAT
>JAFCZD010000962.1 GCA_019314525.1 Deltaproteobacteria bacterium | reverse complement strand
GAAGCCTTGGAGCAGGCAGAGGCCAAGGCGCGCGCCGCCGAGTTGGCGCGGCAGCAGCGAACGCTCGTCATCGGTCTTGTCTTTGCCCTCCCGCTTTTTGTGCTCAGCATGGCGCGGGATTTTGCGCTCCTCGGCGCGTGGGCTCACGCCTCGTGGGTGGCGTGGCTGATGTTCTCGCTGGCGTTGCCCGTGCAGGCGCTGGTGGGGCGTGATTACTACATTGGCGCCTTCAAGGCGCTGCGCCATGGGTCGAGCAATATGGACGTGCTGGTGGTCCTGGGCTCTACCATGGCCTTTGTCTACAGCGTTCCTGTGATGGTCGCGCTCAGCGTTGGCAGCACAGCGCTCGGCGCGCACGTCTACTATGAGACCGCGGCGATGATCCTGGTCTTGATCAAGCTCGGCAAGGTGCTCGAGGCGCGGGCCAAGGCGCGAGCGGGCGCGGCGATCAAAGCCTTGATCGGGCTACGGCCAGCCATTGCCCATGTGATGCGCGAGGGCGTGCTGCACGACCTCCCCATGGCGGAGGTGAGGGCTGGTGATAGGCTGGTGGTGCGCCCAGGCGAGCGCGTTCCCGTGGATGGCGTGGTGATCGAAGGACGCTCCCACGTGGATGAGTCCATGCTCACCGGTGAGAGCCGGCCTGTGTCCAAGGGGCCAGACGATCGGGTCACAGGTGCCACAGTCAACGGTGACGGCGCCTTGACGATGGTGGCTATCCATGTGGGAGCCGACACCATGCTGGCGCAGATCATTCGGCAAGTGGAGCAGGCGCAGGCCAGCAAGGCGCCCATTCAGCGCTTGGCCGATGCCATCTCCACCTATTTTGTGCCAGCCGTGGTGCTCATCGCCCTTGGCACCTTGGGCATTTGGCTCCTCGCGGGCGCAGGTTTCACGCCAGCTGTGGTGCGAGCGGTGGCGGTGTTGGTGATCGCGTGCCCCTGTGCTTTGGGGCTCGCCACGCCCACCGCGATCATGGTGGGCACAGGGCGTGGCGCGGCCCACGGGTTGCTCTTTCGCGACAGCGCGGCTCTGGAGCGGGCCAGCGCCCTGGCGGTGGTGGCCCTCGACAAGACCGGCACCCTCACCGAAGGCAAGCCCCGCGTTCTAGAGTTGGTGTGCGCCGAGGGCGCGACAGAAGACGACCTTTTGCTCTTGGCCGCCGCGGCTGAGCTGCACAGTGAGCATCCGCTGGCCCATGCCGTGCGGGTCGCCGCCGAGGAGCGGAGCCTCTCGTTGCCCTCGAGTGAGGCTGTGCAAGCTCACGCCGGCGAGGGCGTCAGCGCTCAGGTGCATGGCGCGAGCGTGCGCGTGGGGCGGGCCAGCTTCGCCGTGACCACAGCGCCTCCGCCCAAGCTGCAGGCGCACGCAGAGGCCCTAGAGCGGCAGGCTTCCACAGTGATCTGGGTGAGCGTTGACGGGCAGGCACGTGGGTTGATCGTCATCGGTGACGCCGTCAAGGCAGGCGCCGCCGCGGCGGTGGCGCGCATGCGAGCCCATGGGTTGCGGGTGGTGATGCTCACGGGCGACAACCAGACCGTGGCTCGAAAGGTCGCCGAGCAGGTGGGCATTACGGAGGTGCACGCAGGGCTGCTTCCCGGCGACAAAGTGGCGGCCATCGAGGCGTTGCGTCATGAGTTGCACCATGAGCGTGCGGAGGGCTCGGGCTTGGGCTCGGGCGGCGTCGCCATGGTGGGCGATGGCATCAACGACGCGCCAGCGTTGGCCGCAGCCGACGTGAGCGTCGCCATGGGAGGCGGCACCGCCGTGGCCATGGAGACCGCCGACGTCACGCTGATGCGCGATGAGCTGGGCGCGCTGCCCCAGGCCATGGCCTTGAGCCGCCAGACCATGCGCTTGATCCGGCAGAACCTCTTTTTCGCGCTGATCTACAACGTCTTGTTGATCCCCGTCGCCGCTGGAATCCTCTACCCCTTCAGCGGTGCGCCTGACGTCTTGCGCCAGTTGCACCCCGTCGCCGCGGCTGGCGCCATGGCGCTCTCGAGCATCACGGTGGTGGGAAACAGCCTACGCTTGCGGCGCGCACGTATCGACTAGCCTGCTCGCAGTCCCGAGCAACCCCGAGCTTGGGTGCGCGACGGATTGTAGCAAGACAATTGGGCCGGGATGGCGCGT
>JAFCZD010000051.1 GCA_019314525.1 Deltaproteobacteria bacterium | reverse complement strand
TGGGGACCGAGACGGGGATGGGTACGCCAGCTGGCTGAGCGGCGGCGACTGTGATGATAAGAACGCGATGATCAACCCCGCAGCGCGGGATATCCCAGGCAACGGGATCGACGAAAATTGTCAAGGAGGCGACGCACCGGTGGCAAGGAAGCCGGCGGTGGTGCCAGCGGTGAAAGGGCGGACCCAGAAGAAACGAGCCACCGTGCGCAACCTGCTGCTCATCTGTGTCGACACGGTGCGTGCTGATGTGTTGGGTGTCATGGGGCATAGCGGGGGCATGACGCCGCAAATGGACGCCTTCGCCCAGCGCAGTGTGCTCTTCAGGCGGGCGTATTCTCAGGCGGCGAATACACCCCAATCCTTCCCATCGGTTTTCACGTCGCTCTATCCCACCCGCGTGCCCTACCGGAAACGCTTTGCCGGATACCCTGTGCTCAAGAGCGATGCTGTGACCGTCTTCGAGTTGCTCGAGGACGCTGGGCTACACACCGTTGGTATCTCCTCGCACTTCTATTTCACAGAACGTCGAGGCATTCGTCAGGGCTTCACAGAGTGGGATAACCGCGGCGCAACGAACATCAAGCTGAGCAACAAAGACATCGCATCCCCTCGCATTGTCCCGCGGGCGGTGGCCAAGTTGCAGCAGCTCGCAGCAGCCAAGAAGCGCTTCGCGATGTTCGTGCACCTCTTCGAGCCC
Organism: Deltaproteobacteria bacterium; assembly: GCA_019314525.1. Classification (GTDB taxonomy): domain Bacteria; phylum Myxococcota_A; class Polyangia; genus JAFCZD01. The sequence continues at coordinate 28,176 of JAFCZD010000051.1, read as the reverse complement.
CACGGAACCTACGTCAAGCATGCGGGCAAGGGGTACCGGTATGACAAGCGGGGTGTGGAGGGGTTGCGTCAGAAATATGATTATGAGGTGAAGTTTTCGGACGAGTGGGTTGGCAAGTTGCTCGAAGGATTGAAGGCGGCGGGGCTGGCCAAGGAGACCGCGGTTATGCTCTTTGCCGACCACGGAGAGGCCTTTGGCGAGCACCGCTTCTATTTTCATGGACAGGCGCTCTACGAAGAGGTCTTGCGTGTGCCGCTGATCCTCTCTGTGCCAGGCATGGCCCCAGCGCAGCGCAAGCAGCCCGTGGGCTTGATCGACATTGGGCCCACGATGCTGGATTTGGTTGGGGTCAAGCCGCCTGCGCAGATGCAAGGGCGTTCATTGCTTCCCTTGGCGCGAGGGCAGGAGCCACAAGGCAAGCGCCCCCTTGGTGCCGTGTTGATGGCCTATCCAGCGTGGCCCAAGGGACAACGGGCGCTGATTGACGAGCGTTACAAGGTCATCCGCCGGGTGCACGAGAATCGCTGGGAAGTCTACGACTTGGAGAAGGACCCGCGAGAGAAACGCAACCTAATGCAGCATGAGCCTACCGTGGGGCGAAAGTGGCGTGAGCGCTTCATTGAGTTTTCGGAGCGAGAACTCAACTAGTGTTGCGTCTCAAAAAGCTTGATCTCTCCGAGCGCCTCTTATAAGTCGCAACACTCTTGCGCCGCGGAGGCGGCGCCAAATGAAACAGAGTGTCTTGGCTAGAGAAATGCGAAATGAGCCGTCTTGGAGCCGCCCTGTGCCCCCTCAAGGGGCGGCGAGAAGCTGGCTCAATGTTTGTGAGACAGAGCACTAGTCCGCTAGCGATCTGGCGGCAACGCTAGGCCAATACGTTCACGAAGAGTCAGGTGCTCCTCACTCACAGCAAAGGCGAGGAGATGACGCAGTCGGGGCCCCGCAGCCGCTGAGAGGTCTTCCACGGAGGAGTTGGTGGGCCGCAGGTTGTAGGCCTCCTCTTGCTTCAAGACCTTGATTGCGGCTCGTACATCACCTGTGATGGCGAGGGCCACTCTGTCCTCGCTCTGTTGCATGATGTCGAGCCAGCGCTGCGGTGAGAAGGTCTGGTCCGCCAACTCCAAAGCCGGTGGTTCCAAGAGCCGGCGTGCCCTCTTGCTGAGGGCCCGTTGCAACTGAACTTGCGTTGCTTCGTCTTCCGGGCTCTGGGTTGGGGCCGAATAGCTGGTGCAGGTGAGCGAGAGCAAAAACCTCATCGCTGAACCCCAAGTAGCGGCGCCAAGTCGTGTAGGGAGCAGGTGACGCAACCTCAAGCGTGTGGCCAAACGCGCGATGAGAAAGCGCTGCTCCGCTTCGTCCTCTACGGCCACCTCTCCCAGCAAGAAGCTCGGCGTAGCGGAGTCTTCCAGGCGGGGCTGGTCCGACCCTTCAGCGATGAGGTAGGCGTCAAAGCGAGTGACACCAACCGCATTGCAGATACGATCCACCATGGCAGCCAACTCTGGGTGGGAGCGTGCACTCAGCTTGCCTTGGGTTTGTTGTGGTTTGGGGGCGCGGCCAAAGACTTTGCGCAGGGCAGGATCAGCGTGAGTAAGGAGCTGGAAAATCGGCCCGCGCTCAGAGGGATGTACCAGGATCCGCTCCAGCTCTTCACGGGTAAGGGCACGCTTGGGTGAGCGGTTGGAGAGCGTCTCCATTTGCTTGAGGAGGGCCCTGTCATGATCGGTCCCTGCGTGTATGCCGTCGAGCACCTGGCGCACGATGTATTCATGATCGGTAGACTTCCTGCGCTCGAAGACCGCCAGGAGCGCGTGATAAGAGGGCACGCAGAAGGGGTCGCGCTCGAGGCGGGCACGGTGCACCGTGAGGCTGGACTCGAGGTGTGCGTGGAGACGCCGCAGATCCTTGATCTGTTGCAGCAGGTCCGCCATCTGGTTGGTGGCTTCGAGATCTCCTGGATCGAGGGCGAGGGCACGGCGACAACTATCGATCGCAGGCTTGGACTCCTTGAAACCTGCCGCGAAGATTCGTGACAACCTGAGGTGATAACCTCGGACACGGCGCCGGTCTTCATCACGGCGAATCAGGGCCTGGTAGAGTTCAGCGGCCTCCGTCCACTGGCGGTCCTCGAAGAGCCGGTTGCCAAGCTTGCGCATGGCGCCCAAGTGTTGACTGTCGATGGAGAGGACCCGCCTGTATTCATCGGTGGCCTTGTCCGGAGCGTTGAGTCGATCCTCATAGATGGCGCCCAACTCGAAATGTAACGCCTTGAGCAGCACCTCATCGTCGATCAGGCGGACCAAACGCCGGTTGACTTTGGCGAAGGCGTCCCAATCTTCTGAGACCCTGCAGAGCTCAGCCAGCGTGGAGAGGAGGTTGGGATCATAAGGAGCGATCTCGATGGCTCGGTTGATGGTGCGCCTGGCTGAGAGCAGGTCATCGAGGCGGCTGCGTTGGATGTCAGCGACGCGCGCCAAAAAATCGCGCTTTCGCGCCGGATCATCACTGTAGGCTGCTTGGTGTTCGAGCAGCTCGATCAGTTGGCGATACTCCTTCTTCTCGACGTAGAGTTGAGAGAGCGCGTCGAGAGCCTTGGTGTTCAGCGGGTCGAGTTCGAGGACGCGCCTATACGCCGCGATGCCCTTGCGAGGATGGTCTGCCCGTTGGAGCCACACCTCTGCTGCCAGTTGCAGGGTGGCTGTGGCGTGGCTGAGGACACGAGTCACCGTAGCCTCGTACTCAAGGGCCAGGGCGAGCTCTAGAGCATCACCTTCTTGCTCTGCGGCGGCCCGCCAGCCGCGAGCGGCGGGCAGATACGATGCGTTGGTCTCCGCGGCCATGCGGTAGTATTCAATGGCGCGTCCGTACTCATTGCGGCGCGCGTGGATCGCGGCCATGGCGCAAAGATCGGCTGCTTGCTCAGCCGCCGTCTGGGCTGTGCGCACCCGGCGGCCCAGCACCTGCAGGAGCGCTTCGGGTTGGGCCGAGGCTCGGGCGTGTCGTTCGAGGGTTGTCAAAGCCTCGGGATGCATGGGGCTGCGTTCCAGCACGGAGACTGCGCTCTGGGCGGCGCTGGGGAGGTCATTGAGCCGTCGTTCATGGATAGCGGCTACCAGCAACTCGCAAGCCGCGCGGTAGTCTTGGTCTTCAACCTGCTCTTGTTCGAGGTCGAGGGCTGACGCCAAGCCCTCCCAGCGATTGAGCCGGGCCGTCAAACTTGTGAGGAGTCTGATGGCGACGATGTCCTTACTGTCGCGTTCTATGATGTGCTCAAGGAAGCGAACTCCACGATCGAGATCACGGTCACCGCTGGCGAGAGTTAAGGCGGCGTCATAGCAGGCAGCGATGACTTGCTCATCTGAGTTTGCTCGGTCGACCTCCCACAGACGTAGCCCCACAACGTTCCGTGTGTCCCCTCGTTCGCGGTAGAGGAGCAACAGCTCCTCCCGCGCGAGGTCTGCATCTTCGTAGCTCGATAGGGCTTGCTTCAAGTGGTCTATGGCGCTCTCTGGTTGCTTAGAGTGCAGCAAGCTCGTGGCAAGGCGGCGGTGATGGAGGGCCCTGCTGATGGGAGCGTCAGGGACTGGCGAGCGGGACAAAAGGCGTACGGTGCCCTCATGGTCTCCAAGGCGTCCGTAGATGCGTAGGGCTTGGTCGATGGCGGGGGTTGCTTTTCCTTCATCCGCGAGGGCTGCGGCGTGCTCATAAGCTTCAGCGGCATCTGCTCCGCGGCCAAGGCTCTCCTCGAGGAGCCGTCCAACCTTGCCCAAGAGCCAGCTCTTGTGCTGAGGGTCGCTGATGGTCGCCAACTCCCGCCGGTGCAGTTGCGCAAGGGCGCTGTGTTCGCCGGCATCTTTGAGCAGTCGGCCAGCCGCCATGAGCGCTGGCTGAAAATCAGGTGCGTCGTTGAGGAGCTCAAGGTAGGTGGCGAGGCCATCTTCCTTGGAGGCCAGCTTGTTTTCCTGGATGCTCGCGGTCTCTTGAAGCAGCGTGATGCGTCGCCAGGGATCGTGGGTGTACTGGGCCTCGGCTCGCAGCACTTTGACCAGGTCGTCGAGGCGGTCACCGCTCTCATAGATGCGCTGTAGCGCGTGGAGAGCACCAGGGTGACCCGGATCGAGGGCCAGGGCCCTCTCATAGGCGTCGATGGCGGCTGTGCTGTTGTGCAGCCGATGATCCCAGAGGCCAGCGATACGCTCCAACAACCTGATCTGGTCTTCGTGGTCGCTGACGAGTGTCAACTCCTGCTCAAAGGTAGCGACCAGGTCCTCTAAGCGCTCGAGAGCGAGGAACACACGGCTAACACCACGCATAGCTGGGCGGTAGCTGGGGACGATGGTCAGCGCCAGTTGGTAGTTTTCCAGCGCCTGCTGCGGATCGTCGAGCTTCTGCTCGTGGATGTCACCCATGCGAAAAGCTGTGGCAGCTCGGCGTCCAGGATCTTCAAAGATTTCCATCTCTTCGGCGAAGAGCGTGAGAAGGTCGCTATGCGCCTCTCGTCGGGCACAGAGTCGGCCCAGCATCGATCGCGCAGGGAGATGACGGGGGGCCATACGGACTGAGTCTTTGAGCGCCGCTACAGCCCCGGGGCCGTCGTGGAGTCGTTCCCATCGAACCCGTCCCAAGTTGTAGGCGAAGACCGCACCAGAGCGTGGATCGCTGGTGCTGGCCTCTTGGCGCTCAAGGAGCGCGGCGAGGTCGCTCCAGGCGTGCTGGCGCTCGTAGAGGGCGGAGAGGTCATGCTGTAGCGCTTGATCATCAGGCGCAATGCCTGCAGCTCGCGAGAGGCTCTCCCGTGCGATGTCATCGTTGCGAAGTTGGCTGCTGGCAATGGAGGCTGCCTCCCAGAGGAGCGCAGCGGCCATAGGAGGGGGCTCTGTCTCTGCGAGACGCTGGCAGATGTTTGCAGCGGCGGGGTGGTCGTCACGGGAGCGTGCGAGGCGTAAGAGCGAACGCAGCGCGTGGGGGTTGGACGGTTCAAAGCTGTGAGCCCGTCGATAGGTGGCCTGGACTTGGTCCATGGGTGCGCCACGACGCTCTTGGAGGCGACCGATCTCACAGGCGATGACCGAGCGTAGGGAGGGGTCTTCAAAGGCGCGCAGGCGGCGGCGCAGGAGCTCCTCTGCGCGCTCGTGCGCCCCCGTTTGCGTGTGGATGTCGATGAGCGCATCTAGGGCTATGGGATCATCCGCGTCGATCTCGAGCGCGGCCTGCAGGTCAGCGCGTCCGTTAGCCACATCCCCGAGTTTGTGGATGCGGATCAACGCGCGCCAAGTAAGTACAGCCACACGACTCGCCGCGGTGGGGGCAGCCTGCAGTTCCGCCGTGAGAGCCTCCACGCTTTGTGCGTAATCGTCCTTGCGTAGCAAGAGGCGGACGAGGGCGCGGGCGTTGACGCCAAGGGCGGGGTGCTGCTCCAGGCTCGCACGGTAGTAGTTGATGGCCGTGTCGGGCTGGTTGAGGCGCGTTTCGTAGAGACGCCCAAGCTCGTGCAATAGAAGGGCCGCCCGGCGCCGAGAGGATGAGGCACTTACCTCCGCCTTCAGCCGATTGATCTGGCGTGCCAAACGTTCGTTGCGTATCGCGTCCTCAGCGGCCTGTGCTAAGGGGGCGGTGGTTTGAGAGCCTGCCTTGGCGACCGATACCGTCGCTTCCTCGTCAGTGTGGATGGCAGCCAACTCGTCTACCAGCGAGGCGACGACCTGATCGACCCCAGTCTCTTTGCTGGCGACCTCTGCGCGATTGAGGTCCTCCCTCAGGGCCCCGGCGTTTGGCGGAGGAAGGGTGTGCTTGCCTCGCTGCGCCATCAGAGCTTCTCCTGTGGGGCAATGCCGAGTTCGACGCGAAGGCGCAGGTAGTCATCCCCGATAAGGTAGAGCAGGAGGTCTGCGAGTTGTTTGGAGCGCCGGTCTTCCTCCATATCCAGGGCGGCTCGCAGCGCGCTCAATGGGTCTCCTGAGACCACTAGCCCCCCCCGATAGGCGGCGCTGCCCAGGGCGCTTGTTTGGTCGGCGAGGTCTCCTTGCCCCAACGATTGAGCGAGGTCGGCGAGTACCTCGCCGAGCTTGCGTCGCTCACGGCGCCCGAGCGCCTGGGAGATGCGCTCTTTCTCTTGCTGCACATCCTCGTCCGATGCTTCTGCACCCCGCAAATCTAGCGGCTGTTGGGTTACGACGCCCAACGCGAGCACAAAGGCTTGAATTGTCTTCACGGGACGCCCTCGGAGCAAGATCGCTCCCTCGGCGAGTTCCATCAGCCCATGCCCGATGCGGAAGCGATCATGGGGAGAGAGGCTCTTGGCACGGTCTACGACCTCATTGCTCACCAAGAGCACCGGCTTGGTGAGCATCGCCGCGACCACGGCGTCAGGCGCTTTGGGGAGACACCATAGATCGGCGGTTGGGATTTGAAGCACCTCTGCGATGCGCTTCACCTCCGTGTGCAGCGGGTGCTTGGCGGCGATCCTGTCGCCACGACGCAACCCAAGCTGGCCTGGTGGCACGGCGAGGGTCTTGAGGAGCACAGAGCTGGCGCGATGCCAAAGCTCACGCAGGGGCCCGCGCGCTGCCCGAGGCAGGAGCAGCCGGTCATATTGCTCTGGGGTCAGAGATGGTGGCAGTTGTGCGTTGCAGCGCTCACCATAATTGCGGAGAAATGTCAGCTCCGATTCACCGATGCCGCTGAGTTGAGACAGCGTGATATAGGCGCAGTAGAGTGGGTCGAAGGCCCGCTGCCAGCGAAAGATCGCTGTCAATTGCTTATAGAGGCGCGTCTGAAAGGGGGCGCGGGTTAGCTCCGCTCGGTGATGAGATACGGCTGCATGGAGGTGCTGGTCTGCGGCAGCCCGATGGCCGATGCGCCCGTAAATGGCTGCAAGGCGCTCGGTGGCCTGGAGGTCGAGGGGATCGAGGGTGAGCAGTTGTTGCCATGATGTCACCGCTCGGTCGTCGTCGTCGAGGGACTCCTCAGCGAGGATGGCGACACGGCGTCGGAGTGTCTTCCGCTCTTCTTCGCCATCCACCCGGTCGGCGAGGAGCGCTCGGACTGTGGCCTCCGTGGCACCGTCTTCACGCTCTTTGGCCACGTCGGCGAGCTCGCGAAGCAGGTCTAGGGGGGGGGAGGGGGTCGCATCAGCTGCCCGTTGCAGTGCCTCTTGCGCGGGCTGAAGCTCGTGGAGTTGGCAGTGTACACGACCCAAACGACGCTGCACCTCTGCTCGCGCGGAGGCATCCGCGAGGAGCATCTCAGCCCGCCGCAGCATCTCGACCGCGCCCTTCCACTGGCTCTGTTCTTCATAGAGGTTGCCAAGGGCAATCAAGGCTTCAGAGTTATAGGGGCTGATTTCAATGGCTCGGCGGAAGTTGGCCTCGGCGTGACGCGAATCAGCCAGGGGGGCGACGTAGAGTTGGCCCAGCTCGACGAAGAGCTCAGCCCGCTGCCCATCTTCGCTGGTGGCGCCGATCTGTGTCCGGAGCAAGAGCGCCAAGTTTGGCCAGTTTTTGCTTGCATAGTGGAGCGTACGGAGACGTTCATACGCGTCCTCGTGCCCAGGCTGAACCTTCATCGCTTGGGTGTAGAGTTCGGTGGCATGGTCGACGCCATTGAGCCGGTCCTGCCATATCGTCGCCGCCTCAAAGAGGGCGTTGGCCCGCTCCGTTGGGGACTCCAGGGACGACGCTTCGATTTCGGCGAGTTCAGCGCGCTCCTTCCAGCGACCTTGGTCTTCGCAGATCTGTGCGAGGCCCCAGATGGCGGGGAGGTGACTTCGGGAGGAGCTGAGGGCTTGACGAAAACGTGTCTCTGCTGCTGCCGGATCACCGCGTTTTTCGAGGATCTCTCCGATCTCGGTGTGGAGGACCGCGACCTCCATGGGGTCTTTCGTGCGCTGAATACGCTCTTCGAGTGCTTGCTCGAGATCGTCGGAGGGTGAGCGCTCACGAAGCTGGAGTTCGATAGCGTCACGGGCAAAAAAACCACCGCTGGGTAGGTCGTTGGCTGTTTGCAGCAGGGGGAGTGGATCGCCGCTTGTCTTGAGATGGCGACGCGCAGGAGGAGTGCACGACGAGCGGGGACGTCTGAGGACATCTCGGCGAGCTGCTCCAAGGCTCTGCGTTGCTCCGCGTGGTTGCCCACCTGTCCATGGAGACGTACCAGCGCCCAGAGGCTCCAGAGGGGCGGAGCTTCCGCCTCCGCGGAACGCTTATGGAGCAGAGTCGCGCGGCGAGGGTCCTCATCCTGGCGCTCGAGGATGTCTGCGAGAGACGCGGAGAGGGCGGCGCGATGTGCCGCGTCGCCCGTTTGGTCCATCATCAGGCCATGGAGCTCGATGAGTTGAGCGAAGTCATTCGTTCGTTCCAGGAGACGAGTCAGCGCGCCTTGAATCGGCGTCAAGCCTGGGCTCAGGCGCAGCGCTCGCATGTAGTTTTCGGCGGCACCTCCCTGGTCCTGCAGACGGGTCTCACGGATCATTCCTGCGCGCCAGAGGCGAGTTGCTTGGTCCCCAGCGTCGTTATAGCTTTCGAGGCTCCCTTCGAGGAGTTCGACGAGCTGGAGCCAGCGGCCGCGCGTCTCCAGCATGCGCGCTAGCGCTTCAATGGAGGGGAGGTGGTCGGGGCGTCTCTCCAGCAGTTGCTCATGGGTGTCGGCTGCTGTGTTGACGTCGAGGAGCTCTTCCTCGTAAACCTCCGCGATGGTGGAAAGCAGGGCAACGACGTGCTCGGGGTCGCTCGTGGCGGCGGCCTCCGTACGATGCATTTCGATCAGCTCAGCCCAGCGCCCCTTCTGCCGGTAAAGGCGCCCCAGCGCGCGCAGGCCGGGGAGATACTCTGGGTTGTGGTCAAGGGCTCGCTGATAGCTCTCGATGGCACCGTCCAAGTCGAGGAGTCGCTCCTCGCATAGCTCCCCGCTTCGCTGGAGCAGCTCTGCCTTGCGCTGGGGATCGGTGGAGATGCCGATCTCACGCTCGTTGAGCGCGACCAGGTCGCTCCAGCGATGCTCTTCAGCGCAAAGTCGGGCAGCAATCCGAATGGTGGAGAGGTCGTCGGGGCTGACTTCGACGATGCGCAGATAGCACTCAAGGGCGCGATCACGACGCTGGAGGTGGTTGAGCCAAATTCTGGCCATGGTCTCGAGGAGATGGGTGGTGCGCTCGGTGAGGGGCTGCCGTTGCAGCTCCGCTTCATACAATTGCAGGACCTCTGTCCAGCGCTCTTGGTGGCGCAGAAGCAGGTGCAGGGCCATTTGCGAGGGCGCGTAGGCTGGGTCGATTCCTAACGCTTCTCGGTGGACCTCAATGGCCTCCTCGCCGCGATCGTGGCGTTCGAGCAGCGTTGCGATGCGAAAGAGCCCGTGGGCGCGAGTGCCAGGGGTGCTGGCTGCTGCTGTGTCTGCGCGATGGATCTTTAGCAGAGTCTCGATCTCGCCGCTCGCCTCGAGGAGCCCTGATATGCCCTCGAGGGCGGGTTGATAGCTTGGAGCGAGGGTGAGGGTTCGCTGATACCACAGAGTGGCCTGTTCCGCTTGCCCGAGGCGCAGGCGGCAAATATCACCAAGGTGGGCCGCCATCGCTGCTTGGTGCCCTTGGTCGTCGAGGGACTCGAAGAGCACCGTGCCGATCTCGAGGGTCGCTTCGTGGTCCGCCTGCAGGGAGAGGCGAGCAAAGGCATCTGACGCGACCAAGGGGTTGGTGTCGAGGCGCAGCGCCTCGCGGAGTTCGCTGAGGTGCTGTTCATGATCCCCAATATGGCGAAAGAGCACCGCCGCGCGGCCGTGGAGGCGGCTGATCCAATGGGGTGAGGCGTCCGCGACCTTGGCGAGCTGCTGCCGAAGAGTCGCCAGCGCGGAGAGGTCAGCACGACGCCAATGGAAATACTCAGCGACGTGCAAGGTCGAGCGTTGGTGGCTGCTGAGCGCGGTCGCTTTCTCGATGGTCTCGAGGGCAGCGTTAGAGTCCTCATCAGCGGTGAAAAGGGCAAGCTCGCTGAGGATCGCCGCCCGGATGCCGTCATCGGCGACTATCTCCAGTTGACGTCTGAGCAGAGAGGGGTCCGTACGCTGGCCACTTTGGCGGTTGAGCACCTGTAGCAGCCGTAACGTGGAGAGGCTGGCGGCGTCGAGGCGCAGCGCCTCTTCGAGCTGGGCACGAGCTCCGGCGTGGTCTCCTTGTACCAACCAAAGGATGTGGGCTTGTTGCCGCAAGAGCGCGCAGCGCAGCAGAGGATCACGTGTGGCGCGAGCCTCGGCGTCAAGGAGCTTGAGCTGGAGTTGATCATCCCCCTGATCCTCATAGATCAGGCGTGCCGTGCGTAGAGTAGGGCGGAACTGGGGCCGCAGAGTGTAGGCCCTGAGGAGCTGTTGTGCCGCCTGGATTTCGTCCCCAGCGGCGAGGGTGATGCGCCCGAGTTCAAAGAGCAGCAATGCTGTGCGAGGCGAGTCTTCATGCTCGATTGCCGCTTTGAGCTCGCGCTTGAGCACGGGGACTTCAACAGACGGATCGCCCCATTGGTCGAGCGTGAAGTCCATTCGTGTGCCGCCAGATCGCATGAGTTTGCTTGCGCACCTCCCCGCAGCCCATAGGCGACGGTGATTCGTGACTCTTTCTATTCAATCGAAAGGAACTTTCTCACGATTTCCGCAAGAGTTCCAATCGTTAGGACCGCGGTCTAAGGGACAGGGGCGTCGGCCGCTCGCGCGACGATTTTCCCGCCGCCCTTTTCGCGGGTCTGAATCCAGGCTTCATAAGCTGTGACCGATTTGGCGAAGTCAGCGTTGGCGAAGAACGCGCGGCCCAGGAAGAAGAGCAAGACTGGCCGCCGCTTGACGAAGGCCCTGTCTTTCCACAGTGGCTCGAGGATGTGTACGGCCGCTCGAGGTTGGCGACAGCGGTACGCCAGATAGCCCCAAAGCAGTTGAAAGTCCTTGTGCGCGGATTCTCTCGCCGAGTGCGACCAGCCCTCGATGAGCTTGATGGCGTCCTCACACTTCCCGTCACGCCAAGCAGACAGAACTCTTGGGTATTCCTGAGCCATCTTGGACTTGTCTGGACTCTTCTGTGGCGCAAGGATGGGGGCGTGCAGCGGGGGTCCAGCCTCGGTGAGGGGGAACTCCCCATCATCACCCTCATGGGGATCCAAGAGGCTACCAAGGTGTTTGACGCGTCGTGAGAAATGACTCGCGGCGGAGTCCACCTTGGCCAAGAAGCGGCGCCCTTCGCGTAGGCGGCCTTGACGGAGCAACGCTCGTGCAAGTCGTGCGTGGGCGTCGGACCCCTCGTAACCTTCGATCAACGTCGCGACGCGCCCATAGGACCAGCCATAGCCATAAATACGAGAGATGTAGTAGTCGTAGCGCTTATGGTTGAAGAGATCATGGGGGGCGGCGAATTCCACCAGCGCGTTGTCATCGGTGTTGATCTTGGCACCCACGGTGAAAGCACGTACGGCTTGAGGCCCGAGGAGGGTTAGAGCCACGAGGTCTTCGGGGGTGTCAAGCAAGGCTCGCTTCATCTCGCGTCCCACCGAGGGGATGGCAAAGACGCGACGCATGCGGCGCAGGTCGATGGTTAAGGGCCGGTCCGAACCCAACAAGAAGGTGTCAGAGCTGAGGGTGGTCGCCGAAAAGGCATAGACGTAGGGGTAGACTTGGTTGAAGGCGCGATAGATGGCTTTGATTCGTCGCGGGGCTAGCTCGTACATTTGTGCCCAGGTGCAGAAAATGCCGCCTTTCTTGAGCCGGGATTTGGCAATGCGAAAGTATTGCTCGGTGAAGAGGTTCGAGACGCCGGTTATCCATGGGTTCGACGGTTCGTTGATAATGACGTCGTAGCGACGAGATGTCGCGGCGAGGAAGTTGCGGCCATCATCGGTGAAGAGGTTGACGCGCTTGTCGTCAAGGGGGCGATGGTTGATGTGATCAAAGAACCGTGAGGCATCAATGATCGCAGGCTCGAGCTCCACCACATCGAGGCGCTTCACTGGGTACTGCAAGATCGCGCCCGCTGTGACCCCAGACGCGTAACCAATAAGAGCGACCTCCGGTTGAAGACGCGGCGTTTGGGGATGAATCAAGATCGGGAGCAAGCCCACGGTGATCTGAGTTGGCATGTCATCTCCCGTAGAGGCGTCCACCTTACCGTTGTTCTTCAGCGAGAAGTGGGTCTCGGACCATTGCTCCACTGTGACGGTTGTGCAGATCCCGTCGCGGTAGAAGACCAACTTGGGCTCCTTCCACTCACCACGCTGCGCGAGGGCGTCCCGGGCCACGGAGGGGCGAAAGAGCCCCACAGAAAGGTGGTAGAGGTTCCAATGTGGAAGCAGAGGTGCCAACGCCAGCAAGACCGCGGCGGTGGCTGCCAGCGTTAGCTGCCTTCGGCGCGGCCATTGGGTGTAGGCGCCAATAATCGCCGCCAGGCCCAGGTTGAGGCTCGCAGCAGCATAAATCCCTCCCTGCATGTGCAGCAGCGGGATCACCACGAACCCAGCCAAGAAGGAGCCGACGATAGCGCCAAGGGTGTTGATGGAGTAGGCGCGGCCCACATCAGAACCGACTTTGTCAAGTGACGCAGAGGCCACGCGGATGGTGAGGGGGAAGATGCCTCCCATGGCGAGGGTAGCGGGCAACATGATCAGCGCCGACATCGCGAATTGACGGACGAGCACCGCTGCAGCGTCGATGCGCTCACCCTGCACCAGAAAGAGATAGATGAAGGGCAGCTTGTCGATGAGCAGGTAGGAGACCCCAACGAAAAGAGCGATCAAGAGATGGTTGAGGGCTAGCCAGCCGACGGGGTCACGGCTGCGTTGCGCCAAGCGCCCAATGATGGCTGCTCCCCCCGCGAGGCCCACAAGGAAGGTGGTCAATACCAGGGTGAAAGAGTAGACGGATGATCCGATATTGAGGGCCAGCGCCCGTGTCCAGATCACCTGGTAGACCATCGCGCTTGCGCCGGAGATGGCAAACGCGAAGAGCGCCAGGCGGCGTGCTCGTGGGTCTATTACGGCATCTTGGGTCTTCGGCTCGGTCAGTTCGCGCAGTAGATCCTTATCTTCTGGATTCCCCTGGGTGGGCTCTGGGGGGTGATATCGGCGCCAAAGGTAGGCCATGGCTACCACAGCGGCGAGGGCGAGGTTGGTCAACGCCGCCACCTTATTGGTGGTGGAGAGGCCGAGGCGTGGCAGGAGGATGAAGCCACCCACAAGGGTTCCCGCCACAGCCCCAAAGGTATTGACCGCGTAAAGGGTGCCCACGCGCAGGCCAACCCGGGCGTGTTCGGCCGCCGAGGCGACGAAATAGCGGGAGAGCAGTGGGAGTGTGGCGCCCATGAGCGTGGTGGGCACGAGGATCACCGCGAAGGAGAGACCAAAGCGAAGGAGTGCTAGGAGGAGGTAGTTGTCACCAAAGCGTTGGTATGCCCACGCGTTCGCTCCATCGAAGTTGGCAACCACCAAGGGGAGGACGAGAGCGGCGATGCCAACGCCAGCCTCGGCCAGAGCATACGCTTTGAAGGGATCGCGGATCCGGTCAGCGATGCGTCCCGCTGAGTAGCTTCCGAGGGCGAGGCCCGCCATGAAAGCTGTGAGCACCGCGCTGATGGCGAGGGACGATGCGCCAAAAACGAGAGAGAAGAGCCGACTCCAGATCACCTGGAAAACGAGCCCGGCGGCGCCGGAGAAAAAGAAGCAGATCAGCGCGAGTGCTCGCATAGGGCGGCAGCCTATCAGCACCTGACTCGCACGTCATCGTGCCATGCGTCTTTCGGTTCTTTTGGTTCGCGACTCACGCTGCGAACGTCTAATGTTGGCTGATGAGTATGAGGAGCCGCTTCGCCGAAACTGTGGAGATCCTCCTCCCTCTGCTGATAGCCGTGGGGGTGGCGTGGTGGGCGCTGCGCGCCTCTGGCTATTGGCTGGTGGACGACTCGTTCATCTCCTTTCGCTACGCCACCAACCTCGCGAAGGGTGCAGGGCTGACCTGGAATCCGGGCACGCCAGTGGAGGGCTACACCAACCTGCTTTGGGTGCTCCTGCTCACCCCCTTCGCCTATTTTGACATCGATTTAATCCTCCCGGCCGCTGCTTTGGGCCTGCTCTTTCAGTTGCTGACCCTGGTGTTGATGGGCCACATCACTCGGCGCTGTTTTCCCCACGCGACGCCGTGGTTACGGGTGGTAGCCCCCCTGCTTCTCGCCACAAACCTTCATTGGGCATTCTGGACCGTCTCTGGGATGGAGAGCGCTTCTTTCGCCTTTTGGGTCTTGCTCTCAGTACACCTCGCGCTGCGTGGTCGGGAGACAAAGACCCGCTCTTGGGCCTTGAGCATCTCGTTGGTGGCTGCCTACCTGACTCGCCCGGAAGGGGCCATGGTGGCGGCGCTGGTGATGGGGTGGGAGTTTGCTTCAGCCTGGTGGGTTGGAGGCAAGGGGGCGCGGCTCGCGTTCATGCGCCAACGCTTTCGCCAGCTGTGGCTCCCCGTCACATTGTTGGCTTTGGTGGTCGCTGGGCATATCGCGCTGCGCCTTTGGTACTACGGCTTTCTGCTGCCGAATACCTTCTACGCGAAGGTGATCCCTGGTGGCGCTGCGTTTTGGCGTGGTCTTTCGCATGTGCAATTTTTTCTTTTTGGGGCTGCTGGTGTGTTGGTGCTTCCAGGGCTGCTCCCTCTCTGGAGCATGTGTCGGCGGTCGCGGGGCCATCTGGCGCGGGGCCATCTGGCGCAGAGCCCTCTCGCCAAGGGCTACCTAGCGCAGGGCTATCTGCTCTTGTTCGTCTATCTCATCTACGTTTCGATCATCGGTGGAGATCTTCCGGGATGGGCGCGTTTTTACCTGCCGCTGGTGCCCCTGCCGCTGGTGGCTATGAGTGGGCTGCTGGTGGCGGGGAACGCCTGGTTAAAACGCTGGCCTGGGCGCGCACAGGCGACGATGGCGCTCTCTGTGGTGGGGATCCTGGCAGGGCAGCAGTTGATCTCTGCCCCCGCAGCCCTGGCGAATATGCACGTGGTGCGGGTGGTGCGCGATCGCAACGTGGGGCTGCGAGAGTTCTTTTTTCGCGCTCACGTTCCTCCTGATGCCCTCCTCGCTATCGACGCCGTAGGGGCCTTCGGCTACTACCTGCCCAATCGCATCATCGACACTTGGGGGCTTAACGACACCGTGATCGCTCACCGGCGGCTGCGCTCCCGTGCCAAGGGCCGTTTCGCGCATGAAAAGGATGATTGGCACTATGTGCTCCACCAGCACCCAGATTTCATCATCGAGTCAGTGCACGTCCCGCCTCTGCGTGGATATGACGCCTGTTGGCCCAACGCGCTGGTGCGGCCAGTACAGATTCGACGGCGCAATTACCCCCTAAAAGAAGCACAGCGAGGGCTGGGTATGCCTCCAGGCTCCCTGAGAACCCTCAAGCTTCCGCCTCCTTGTGTGCATCCCTACGTGGGTCTCGATCAGTTGCGGCGCTTCAGTTCAACGGGGTCTTGGAGGAGTCACTCTTCCCAGGGGCGTCCTCAGGGCCGGCATCGAGGGCCACACGATAATCGTTAGCCGTGAGTTCGGCAGGGCGGATCCCCTTCTTCCCCTCTTCGACCAAGCGGTTACTGGTGAGCCAGTCTGTCACCAGCAGCAGCACGTCCATCCGGCCCGAAAGGGAGTAGTAGGCCTTGTCGCTCATAGGCGCGGCCGCGCCCAGCATCTCGCTCAGTTCGTCCTGGAGATCGTCGCGGGAGGCAAAGCTGCCATCATATTCTGCAGTTTCGCAGCCATAAGCCACCTCTGCGGCCATGCCAAGGGGGTTGAAGGTGAGAAAACAGGAGCGCAGCTCGACGCGCCACTGTCCCTTATCTTCTCCTCTTAGCGCCCACTGCCCGTTGAGCGTACGGCAAGCCACCTCGCCGAAGTGCGCGCCCATGGCTTCCAGGGCGGTCGTACGTTCAGCCGCTGTCGCGGTGCTTACCAAGGTGCGAAGGTAGCCATCGAGCAGGGGGAGGGTGTCTTGGGTCAGGTCGGGCTCGACATCAAAGGCAGCCTTGATCAGCTGGCGGGCCTTTTCGATCAGCGTCGTCACCGCTTCGGGGGGAGGCTGCATCATCTGAGATGTGTCCTATCGTCCTATCGTCCTATCACGACGAGTTTACGGCTCTGTGGGCTCGTGTTACCGTCCGAGTATTCGAAATCTAAACTGACCATGTAGTCCAAGGGCCGCCCCCTGACAAGCGGGATGCCTTGCCAAGGATGTAACGAATGGCCGACGAGCAGTCCAGCGTCATGCCCGTCCCTTTTACAGGTCGCGCGGGTAGAACACGGCGGAAGTCGATCCAAGTGGGTTGTGATTGTGGACACGGCATCTCAGCCGAGGTTCACGTGTCCATCGATGTCTCAGAGAGCCCAGAAGTAGCTGAGGGCTTCTTGGAGGGGGGGCTCAAGCGTGTCATTTGCCCAAGCTGTGGGCGGGAGCATGCCTTGGAAGCTCCTGTGGTTGTTCATGATCCTCGGATACCCCTCTTTTCGCTTCTGATTCCGCCAGCGTTGCGGCATCGCGAAATGCAGCTCACCGCGACGATGCTGACCGCCATCGGCGAAGAGGGTGTGGACGTCCCGCTCTACGTCAAGCGGCCCGAAGTCTTCTATGAGCGTGGCACGCTCATAGAAGCGCTGCAGCGGGTGCCAGCCACGTTGCATGGCTCCGCTGTACCTTGCGATGACACAGCGCTGGTCGCTCGGGAGAGCGAACTCGAGCAGCGGGAGGAAGACCTCTTTGCGCGTGAAGAGAACCTGTTGGCGCGGGAGGAGCGGCTGATCGCGTTAAGACAGGAGGTCGAGCAGCATCAGCACCTCTTGGACCGCGATCGCAAAGATCTGGAGCGGGAGCGACAGGCGCTTCGTGCCCTGGCGATGGATCTATCCACCCGCGAGCAAGCGCTCCGCGAGCGGAGCAGAGTTCAGCCTCCTCCTCCGCCCCCCGAGGCTTTCAGCGCCGCAGAAGAAAAAGAGGGTGGCGTGCTCAAGGGACGCCCAGAGGCGCGAGTTAACCAGTGGCGAGCGAGCCAAGAGCAGGTGACCGCATTGGTGCATGAGGGCGAGGTCTTCTTGCTAGCGCGGCCTGGAGAGGCTCTCGCAGCGCTGCGAGAAAAACAGCCAAAGCTCTTGGTCCAGCTGCATTTGCTGGAGGGCCTGCCTGTGGTCGCTCTCGCCCTGCGGGAGGCTGACGAGGGTGCAAGCTCACTTTTTTGGCCTCTCGACGTACGCAACGAAGAGCACGTGGCAGTGTTAGAGCAGCTCGCTGAGCGTTTCGCCGTGCGTCTCGATCTCTACGACGACGAGTCACGGCCGGTGGTGGGTTGGCAGTTGGAGGCCCCCCTCGAGCAGAACGCGGCGCAGGCTTTGCGACGTGCTCACGAAGCGCTCGAGGCGCTGGGTGGGGCAGAGCAGCTCGACTTCGAGGTGGCCTGCCGAACTTTCGACGAGCTGGGCGATGAGCGCCTAGGTCGCAAGCGACACAATTTCTCCGAGGAGTCGTTCATCGAGCTTCCCTCACCAGCGGCGGCCCGGCTCGCCTTGGGCATCACCACCTATTGGTCAGAAGAGCAAAATGAGGACTATCTGATCTTCGTTAAGTCCTTCCCATTGCAGCACTGGCGCGAGATTCGCCAGCGCGTGGTGGAGCGAGCCTTGGAAGTTGGCCTGCGACTGAGTCCAGCCCTGATGAACTTCGCGGTAGACCACGAGTTCGTTGATTCGCCAGCGCAGGCTCTACGAACAGCCCTCGCCAACTTTGCCGAGGTGAGCTTGCGGCTCAAACCCTGTGACCTCGATCCTGTGCATGAGTGGGAGAACTGGAAGTGGCTGCTGGAGGATTGCATCGCCAAGGAGGTCGAGGTGGAGCCACAGATCGAGGAACTGGCGACAGCTTCCGGTCGAAAGGCTCGTCAGATCTCACTGCCCATGGAGGACGAGACCGCGGCTGGGGGCGATTTCACGCTCCTCGCCACTGAGGAGTTGCTGGTGCTGCTCGGTGACCGTGGAGGCCGGCGTGACGCAGCATTGGAACTTTGCGAACGTGGAGATCCCGAGCTGGTGCGTCCGATCTATGACGCCTTGCAATCCATGACGCGCGACGAGGTTGCTCGTGTGATGCCAGCGATGCTCTCCTTCGGTGGAGCCACGGTCGACCTGTTGGTTCGGGGGCTCGAGCACCGAAAGTCCTTCATCCGGCAGGGCTGCGCCCTCGGTCTTGGATCTCTGGGAGCCATTTCGACGACTCGTGATCTGGTGGGGAGCTTGCTCAAGGAGCCAACCCGGATCTGGATGGAGGTTGCGCGCGCCATCGGAGATCTCGGAGCTTCGGCGATTCCCATGGTGCGTGGGGGGCTCGCGGCAGCTGATGGTGAGGGACGGGAACGTATCGCCTGGGCTCTGGCCCACATCGCTCTGCACACCGAGGGCGAGAGGCTGCTGAGAGCGGCTCTCGACGAGGAAGAGCCTCCAGCCTGCGCCAAGGTGCTCGCACGCTCGTTGCAATTGGTGGAGTTGGTGCGGCGTAATGATGCAGGGGTGCGTGGGAAACGTCCGTTGGGTGATCAGACCATTGTGCGCCGCTTCTCTCGCAGCTTCTTCGACGCTGTGGGCAGCAGCGTGGCTCTTTCCGAGGCAGATATCCTCGAGCAGGAAGAAGAACTGGAGGATGGAGATATCCTCGCCACCTTACTCCTGGAAGGTGAGGAAGACCTCGATGCTGAGATTCTGCGCCTCGACAGCCTCGAGCTGGAGGTCTTGGAGGTGAAGGAGAGCGACATTGTCGACGCCAGCTGATGGACTTCAGCTGTCCATTTTTCTTGATTGAGGGGAGCTGAATCGCTATATGTCCGCGTCCTTACTTGACCTAAGACTGCTCTATCCTTAGGATTGAGTGCTATCCTGCCGAGCCGAGGAGAGCTGAGTTATGCCGCTGAAAAAGAAAGATTTCAAGCGTTTCCGCGACATCTTGCATGAGAAGCGCGGTGCGTTGCTGAAGAAAGCTCAACGTACGTTGACGGAGGATATGTCTCTCGCCTCGGATGACCTTCCGGATGAGATGGACCTTGCCTCGAGCGAGTATTTACAGTCGTTTACGTTCCGTCTTCGTGGTCGGGAGAAGACGTTCCTCAAGAAGATCGATTTAGCCTTGGGCAAGATCGAAAACGGCAGCTTCGGCATCTGCGAAGATTGCGGAGAGGACGTTTCGATCAAACGCCTTGAGGCGAGGCCCGAGACGACGCTCTGCATTCGCTGCAAAGAAGACCAGGAAAAGAAGGAAAAGGCTTTCGGTTAGGAAGGCTTCCTTTGGTTAGGAAGGCGTTTACCGATCCTCTAACCTTCACCTATCCTCGAAGAGGTGTGAGGCGCGCAAGCGCTCCACCGACTCTGTCTCGCCCAGCAGGATTAACGTCATCCCCTCGCGCAAGACGAGGTCATGGCCAGGGCTGTAGATGTAGGCTCCTTCTTCAGGCCCCACAGCTGCAATAACCAGCAGGCTGCGCTCACGGCGAATGTCGCTCTGGGCGAGCTGACGGTTGATCAGGGGAGAGCCCTTGGGGATGGTCGCTTCCTCGAAGCGCAGGTTCTTGTCGCGATCCCGTAGCATCTGGTCGAGGAAGTTCACGACGGTGGGGCGAATCATCTCTGAAGCCATTCGCATCCCACCGATTCGGTTGACGGAGACCACGCTGTCGGCGCCTGCCACCTTCAGCTTTGCGACGGCTTGGGGATCCACGGCTTTGGTGACGATGCGAAGGCTGGGGTTCAGCCCCCTCGCTGTAACCACGACATAGAGATTGTCTTTGTCATCAGGAAGCCCAGCGACAACCCCGTGGGCGCGGTGGATGCCCGCTTCGATCAAGACTTGGTCATGGGTAGCGTCACCAATGATGTAGTAGACCTCCTTCCCGCAGAGCTCATTGCAGCGCTGGGAGACCTCCTCATCGGTGTCAATGACGACGAAGCCCCAGCGAGCTGTGGACAACTCAGAGACGATATGGGCCCCTGTGCGACCAGCCCCACAGACGATCAAATGGTTGGAAAGCTTGGCGATGCGCTGCTGCATCTTACGTCTCCGGCGCAGGTTGAAAAATTCTCCCTCCACCAAGAAGGTGGTGAGTACAGATACAGAATAGAGGCCGATACCGGCACCCGTTATCAGAAAGACTGCGGTGAAGAGCCGAGCGTAGGGTACACCATGGAGGCCCGAAAGCACCTCGCCATAGCCAACGGTTGTGATGGAGATGGCTGTCATGTACGCGCAATCGCCCAAACTCCAGCGGCCCGAGCCGAGGAGGTAGTAGCCAATAGTGCCTATGGTGTAGATCACCATGATCGCCCCCAGCGCCCCCAGGAGGCGTCGGCGCGTAGCTATGGCCGCTCGTTCGTAATCTTGCTGGCTCACCTTTGATGACGTCCTCGCATGGTGCGTACCTCTTTTTATGCCTCTGTCGGTGTGTGGTCAACTTGTCAGCGATTGCTCGCAAGGTCTATGCTCGGGGTGCCACATAAGAGAGGTGTAGATGCCGACCCGAATTCTGCTGGTCGCCTGGCTGCTTTTGCCCCTGGCGTCGTCGTCCCATGCGCAGGGAAAATCTGTGGAGGCCCGGATCGCGCAACTCGAGGAGAAACTCGGGTTGTTGGGGAAGTCCTCGGTAGAGGCGTCCACGGCGCTGCAAGCCCTGCGAGATCTTCAGCGTAGGACCCGTGAACTAGAAAGACTCGCTACGGCGAAAAAGACCGTCGACCGCGGTTATAAGGCGCTCCGTGCCCAACTCGACGATGTCCATGAGCGGCTCGAGAACCTGCAACTGCAGCTCACAGCGGTCTCGATGCACAGCGCTGAGCGGGCGCGACTGGTGCATGATGGGGGGTTCGCCCTGCGTGCGGGGCGGCACTTCGAGATGCGCCTTGGGGGGCTGCTGCAAGCGGGGTATCTAGGGCGCCTCGTCTCAGAGGAGCGTGATTACGCAGGGAACACGAGTTTGGGCGCCCACAGCAGCGAACTTACTCTGCCCCGTGCGCGGGTGGGGCTCTCGGGACATCTCTTCGATCCCCGCATGCACTATGTCCTAGGGCTCGAGTTCGGAGGTCGAGGGGCGGAGGGGCTGCTCGATGCCTATATGCAGTTTGGGATCCCCCGCATCAGCGTCAGCGCAGGCCTCATGCGTGTCCCCTTTGGGCGCCAGTTCTCGAGGGATTTTGAGCATCTGCTCTTTGAAGATCGTGCTCCCACAACGCTTGTCTTTCATCCCGGCCGAGACATGGGGCTCCGAGTGCATGGGGCCCTCTGGGACAATGAGCGCTTTGGTCGCTTGGGTATGGAGATGGGTATCTTCAACGGGGGTGGGGACACGCCCTTTTCTGACAACAACACGGACTTTCTTTATGTTACGCGCCTCGTGTATGAACCCCTTGGCCCTCTTGGTGGCCATGAGAGTGACTCAGAGCGCTCCAGCCGTCCGCGCTTAGCTGTGGGCGGATCTTTCATGTTCAACTTGGCGCCTACGGACGCCGCGATGCGCGCTGGGGTTGTGGACCCCACCAACGCCGCCCAGCTGCGAGATGCTGATGGGGATGGTGAGGTAGACAATATTGGTGTCTACAGCGCGGCGGCCGAGGTGGCGCTCGCCTGGCGTGGGCTCTCTGTTCAGGGAGAACTCTTCTACCGGCATGAAGATCCAGGCGCCGTGGCAGAGTCCCAAAGCTATTGGGGGGCCTACGGCCAGCTCGCCGCTCGACACGGTTCAGGCCTGGAGGCGGCGGCGCGCTACAGCTATTGGGAGCTGCACCGCTTCGGCGAAGATGGCACGAGTGTGGCTCCAGGGACGGTTCATGAGCTGGCGTTGGCGCTCACGGCCTGGCAGTGGAATGATGGGCTCAAGCTACAGACGAGCTACGCTTACCGGGTTATGCACGACATGGGAGACCGCCAGGGCAATAGCGCCGCTGATGACCAGCTCCGGGCGCACCTCTTGACGGTGGTCGCTCAGGTCGCTTGGTAGCACTTCGGGACACAGTGTCAGGGATACGGCGGATCGTAACCTCACCGAATATTACGCCAGATATGTTCTACAGCCACCAGAGCGACTCTGATGTCTGGGTCTTCAAACGCAGAGATTAGCCTCTTGAAGAGAGGGCTCTTGGCCGTGGGGGCCTGTCTCAAGAGGTGCCCCAAGGCAGCCGCACGCGCTTCCCAGGTGGTCCCTTCGCGCGTTAGGCGCTCGAGTTCGCGGTTGCCTCGTGCGTCTCCACTCATCGCGAGCAGGCGTGCCGCTTCAATGCAGGGCAGCTCATTTTTGGGGCAGAGCTGGGCCATGGTCACGGCCGCCGCGTTCGCCGCCAGGTCGAGGTCACGGCCTTTGCTTTGAGCGAGCCTGATGGCAGCGAGGCGCACGGTAGGCTCGGGATCACGCAATGCTTTCTTTGCTAGGTCGTAAGCGACAGGGTCTCGAACACCGCTCGCGGTGTTGATGGCGGCAATTCGCAAATGGGGACGGCGATGCAACAACGCCCGGGCTATGGTGTTGAGCACGGGTTGGACCTCACCCCACTTGGCGAGCTGGCGGCCCGCGAGGAGGGCGAGACCTTGGTGGTCGCTCTGAGCAATACCCCGGAAGAAGGCCGTGCCCTGGGCTGCAGAGGCGAGTTTTCCGTATGCGAGGAGCGCTGCACGTCGCTCGCTCTTAGCGCCCTTGATGACGGCCTTGGCCATGATGGAGAGCCCTTCGGGGAGGCCTAGCTTGGAAAGAGATGTGTAGGCAGCCACGCGCACGTTCAGGTCAGCGTCAGTGGCAAGGCGGAGCAGGATCCCTTTGGCCGTGGCTCCCTTGCCATAACCTAGAGCGTCGGCACATGCCTGGCGCACCTCTGGTGCAGGATTTGTGTTGAAGGCCTTCACCTGCGCAAACGCGGCTTTGCCGGCGATGCGCCCGATCTCTCTGATGGCGATGGCGCGTGCCTTGGGCTGGCGCGCCTCCAACTGGCTCCCGAGGACGTCAGCGCCAAGGGGAGTGGCCGAGAGCGCCACTGCCGCCCAGGTCTTGACGAGGGGATCGGGGTCCGAGAGGCGCCGCACCATCTCACGCGCCACAGGGAAGGCGTTGAGGCCTCTGGCGCTCTGCACAGCGGCGAGGCGGATCTGGGGATCCCGATGGCGCATGGCCGCCCAAAGGCGCGCCACCGCGAATTCTCGGCGCCTCTCAGCGTGGGGGCGTTGGCGGTAGAGCGCCACAGCATCGCGAACCTCCCCACGAGCGAAGAGCGCGCGCATGGCGAGGCCAGCGAGGGCGTCATCATGGGGCTGCTTGGCGAGGTGGGGTGCGAGGGTCCTCTGGGCGCCTGCATAGTCTCCGTGCGCAAGCTGCCCTTTGGCGTGCTTGATGATTCGAGGGGTGCCGCAAGCCATGAGGGCTGTGCCCATAGTGACCGCGACCAGTATCGTTGGTAGGAGCGTAGGTTGGCGCATGGCGGGAGTATAGCCCAGCAGGGGGAAGGGATGATCAAGGACAGGGGTCTTGCAGCCAATTGCAGCCCTGGCAGATGACTTCGCGCTCTTTGATGTCGTTGACACAGGCCATGTGGTCTTCATCGGAGACGGGGATCGGACCAGCGACGAGGGCGTCATGGGTCGTGCGCACAGTGCACATGTTGCGGTCGGCTATCTTTGGGGAAGTGGAGCTGTTGGAGGCGATCATCACCCAGACCGCCGAGGTGTTGTCGATGTAGCGCGCGTCGATGCGCTGGGTGATGGGAAAAATGCCATCCAGATTATTTGCAGACTCGGCCGTTGTGCAGCTGGGCCAGAGCAGGGCATTCAAAGAGATGTAATGGGTATCGAAGATCGCCTTACAAGGGCAGCTGCCACTGCTGATGGGGGCATCAGGGCTTGTTGTATCGACCGTTGAGTCAATAGGCGTTGCAGTATCGACCGTGGAGTCAACAGGGCTGACGCTGTCTACTGTGGAGTCGCTCGTTGACGAGGTGTGATCTCGCGGCAGATCAGGTCTGGGCACGCTATTGTCGGGAAGCGAGGTGTCAACGCGAGCATCACTGGAGTTGGCATGATCCGCTGCTCCCTGATCGGGGAATGTGTAGCTAACACAGACGCCCTGCACGCAGCCTCCCGTGGTGCATTGGAGGTCTTCGTTGCACATATCACCCAAAGGACGCAGACCGAGCCCACAAATGCCCTGTGCCGAGCAGTTTTCGGAAAGGCACTCGAGGGGGTGAAGACACATAGCGCCGACCTCGGTGGGTGAGTTGCTCTTACAGACGAGCTCGTCGCACCGATTCGACTCGCACTCCGCTCCGCGCTCGCAAGTGTCGCCAAGCTTCTTCGTGCCGCCCTCTGTAGAGCAACCCAGAGAGAGCAATACACAGAAGGGAAGCGCCCATTCCAACCCCGCGTTGTGCATGGATAGAGTGTATCATGTTCAGGCCTCGTCGGCTCTGGGCTCTCCTACACGGTCACTTGCTCGCTACGCGGGCAAAACCATGGAGCAGTTCTCCTGCGAGGTAGCGAGAACGCGGCGGGTCTGAAGGTGTCTTTACGCGTACATAGGAGTTGATGGTCTTGCCACGAAACCGGCGCTGTGCGCGACGGCGTAAGTGGAGCACTCCCCGGCGAAAACGCGTTCCACTCACATAAACAAAGCGCACCAGCTGGCCGCGCAAGCTGACCACCACGCCGACATCGCTGCGCGGGTCATCAAGCTTGCCATTGCCATTGGCGTCGCGTGCATCATCGAAAATGACGATGTCACCCAGCTGCGGTCGTTTGGAGGAGGGTGTCAAGGCGTTGATCTTGAGGCGGCGTGCTGCTTTGGCGCCAAGGGTACAGCTGAGGAGCAAACGCTGGGCTTGTGACCGGGTTCCTTCTACGCGCTGGCCAATGCGTGAGCGACAGCGGCGGGCCTTGCGCACAGCGCTGTCACGCCGCAGTGCGCGCGGGCGTCGCTGACGCGGCTCGAGCCGGCTAGGGAGGGCACTGTCGGGGTTGAGCAAGCCCTGGGAGAAGGGGTAGGGCAGCCCAAGGGTCGGCGCCGAAGCACACCCTCCGGCGAGGAGGGTCAATATGAGGGCCCATGCTCGCAGCATGGCTTGATGATCACTCCTCAGCGCTTGTGCGCAAAGTTTTTGCCTTCATGGCGAGCGTGTCGTGTCGCCTTGCGCTAGGTTAGCCTTCGTGAACACGTCATCATCCCCCGAACTCCCATCCACTAAGAGCCGTCTGGTGCGGCGGTTGCCAGCCTATTTGCTGCTGATGGGGGGGGCGGCCGTCCTGATGCATTATTGGCGTCAGCAGCCTCACGATCTCGATGTGGTGTATCACCTGGGGAAGAAAGCCGTTGGGTTGCAGAGCCTTTCGGCGACTTACCTCCGGGGTGACGAGGTGCTGGCGATGGCACGCTTTTCATATCGCACCACGCCAGCGAAGCCCGAGCAACGTCATCAGGTGCGTCTACCACCTGGCGACTTTGAGGTCGCCCTGGAGTTGGGCTACTCTGACGTGGGAGGCGAAAAGACCCGCATAGAGCGCGTCCGCCGCCGCATTCTTTCGCGGGGCAGTGGCGAGGTGAGTGTCTTCATTGCCGACGACTCCTGACTTGCCCCCGAACGTGAGACGCACGCTTCGTCACCATTGCTGGTCATGGTCCCATCTTCGAAAAGATCTCCCTTGGACCCTCTGATGACGAGTGGAAGCCGGTTGATGGTGTGGGTGAGGGGGTTGAGGATCTCCCATGTCTCCACCAGGGTGGGCGTACCACCGGCGCCGATGGAGATGCCGCCCGAAAAGAGTACCCTGTTGTCCAGAAGTCGCGTCGCGCGGTGCCCATAGCGACGGGTGTGCAGCGATGGGGGTAGATCTCGCGCTATGACATCGCTATCGCCTGAGTCGAGGACCGTCAGCGCGTCGGAGGGACAATAGGTGGTGAGCAGTGGGTCTCCTGGAGCTGGCAGCGGACAAGTATCGCTCTGGAAGTTGCCTCCGGAAAGCAAGACCCCTCCATCGCCCAGGCGTAGGGCTGCATGGTAACCCGCACGCTCGAAGCGGGTGCTGAGGGTGCTTGGCAGCTCGCTGAGCGTATTGCTCAGCAGACGAAGCCGTGAGAAGGCATTGGGTCGCGTGTTGGTCTCCTCAGCAACAGCCCAGCTATAGTCGGACCCCGCGACTGCATCGAGGGGGAACCCACCAGCCCAAAGTAGCTCTTGGGGCGTGGCACCCTTGGCCAGGTCGAGGTCGCTGAGTCCCAAAGGGGTGAGTGTCTGCCAGCCCAGCGGAGTGAGCGTTGAAGCCAGCGCTTGCGCAAAGCCAGAGGTGTCGCCCCACTCCGCCTGGCGGGTGATGCCTAATATGAGGTATTTGCCTCCCAGAGGCGCTACAGCATGGCCCGCTCGCAGTCCCCCAACCCCGAGCTGTTGAACCTCCAAGGCACCCTGGCGCTCTGTGCTCCCCTGCAGCGCGACCCATTCCACAATGCGATTGCCTGCTTGGAAGCCCTGAGTGGCTGAGTCCGTGGCGTCATAGCTCATGGCACCTCCTACCACCAGGGCGTGGGAGCCGCTGCTGTTGAGGGCTAGCTGGGGAAAGACCGAGGGGGTCAACCCGTTGATGGCGCTGACCTTGAGGGAGCCATCGCTGGGGGTGTAGGTGACGATGGCGGTTCCACCTGGGGTGGCTTGCTCGTGGGGTAGATAGGCAAAGTGGTAGCTGCAGCGTTCGGCGGGCGCTCCTTCACAAGGAAAATCACGCTGACCGGAAATATCCACAGGGCTGCGGCGCAGCACGAAACCACCCTGCGCAGCCACCATGCCACCCATGACCAGCACTTCATAGGGGCCCTCAGGCGGGGAGGGCAGCAGCACCGCTTGGTGAAAAGCCCGCGCCAGGAGTGGGTCAGCGGGCAAGAGAATATTCCAGCTTAGCCCCATGGGGTCGAAGAGCAGAGCCTGGTCGGTGGCGTTCAACTCCTCGAGCAGTTGGCCACCGTTGCTGATGATGCCCCCAAGCATCAGCACCTTGCCGTTGGGCAAGAGCGTGGCGCTGTGAAAGGCTCGCCGAGGGCGGTTGTCGTGTTTGCCACAGCTGAGAAATTTCTTGGGGTGCAGATAGACCGTCACCTCGCTGCTTTCGAGGTCGAGCTTGGGAGCGAGGCCGCTGAACGCGAGTTCGCCCGTTTTGGCGTCAAAAGCCTCGACAAAGAGCGAGAGAGGAGAGTCGCCGGTGGGTACCAGAAACTCCTCTGATGCATTGACGGGGACCACTCGGTAACAGTCGAGATCGAAGCTGTGCAGGGTTCGAGAGCCCACAGTGGCGCCTTGGCGTATGAAAGTGTAGCGCAGGGTGTGGGTGCCCTTGTTGAGTTCATTGGTGACTTTCTTGAGGTCCACCGTTTGGCAGGAAGAGAGCGTCTCCCCCTCGAGCAAAATGAGTTTGATGGTGAAGGGGGCCTCCACAGTGTCACAGGCCGTGAGCAGGCTGGCCAGTAAACCGATGAAGCCAAGAACTAAGAGTCGTGAGCTAAGAGCGCGCATAGGCGCAAGGTATCGGGCAACGATCCATGGCGTCAAGAAGGTGCTGTGGGGTACTCTCTGTCCTGCTCGGCAATCGGTCCAAAGACACGGCTGATCGTTGACATAAACGCGCGAGTGCGCGACCAACAATGGGTTAGGAAAATCACCGGCGTGAGCCGAATACGACGAGCACGGGTGACACCGTCTCAGCCGAGGTGGGGCATGCAATTCGAATTGACCGAGGAACAACAGCTTGTTTTGCAAAATGCGCGTGACTTTGCGCGGCGGGAGGTGCTGCCGCATGCTACTCTGAGCTACGTGCTGGTCATGGAGGAGATCTCTGCCGCCTGTGCGTCAACAGGGGTGATCCTCTCGGTCAATAACTCCCTAGTATGCGATCCGCTGCTCAAATATGGGACCGATGCCCAGAAAAAGGAGTTTCTGGTACCTCTCGCCGAGGGCAAGAAGCTGGGCTGCTTTGCCCTGAGTGAGCCTGATGCAGGCAGTGACGCGGCTATGCAGCGCACCATCGCTAAACGAGATGGCGATTTCTACGTGGTTAACGGCACCAAGAACTGGATCACCAACGGTGCTGAAGCTGACGTTTGCATCCTCCTGACCATGACCGAGCCTGAAGCAAGGTACCGTGGCATCAC
>JAFCZD010000961.1 GCA_019314525.1 Deltaproteobacteria bacterium | reverse complement strand
ACGATCTTCGCGTGGTTGAAAGACACCAGCAGATCACGGTTGGGGTCGAAGGCGACGTCAGCGCTGGGATCGCGCCCGATGCGCACGAGCTGTCCCTTGAACTCTAGCGGTTGGTCACCGGGAGGTTTCTCAACGCTGATGGAGACCTCAGAGACCATCTGAGCCTGCACTGGGGCAGCCGGCTGGGTCGCGGGTGGCTGGGTGCTCCTTGGCGGTGGTGATTGGCCTGTGAGAGGTAGACGTGGGTCATGGTTGCTCACCACGGGCGGCAGGTTCGTGGGGTGGGCTGGGGCGGCTGGGGCTGGGGCTGAGGCCCCTGGCGTCGCCTGAGTCACGATGGAGAAGCGAATCTGCGGTCCTCCTGCGCCAAGCTCGAGCGTCGTGCCGTGGGCCAGGGCTACGGGCTGGCCGCGCTGAATCGGCACGCCATTGATGGTGGTGCCGTTTGTGCTGGAGTCTATCAGTTGATAGGCCCCGTTGACGAAGCTGATGGTCGCGTGTTGCCCCGAGACCGTGAGGTCGATATTGGGGTCGAAAGAGAGTTCGCAGCGTGGGTCACGACCAAGGTGGATGGTCGGCTGAGAAAAGCTAAAAGACCCTCCAGCGCGTGAGCCGGTGAGGACCGAAATCTGACAGGCCATCAGCGTTAATGTCTCCCCGCAGGCCACCAGGGGCGGGACACCTGGATGACTCCACGATTTTGAAGAGGCTACATTACCACAAATGGTGGAAGACTCAGATCATGTCGCCAGATGGCCCAAAGCTCTTCAGGTGGCTCTGTCCTGCTCTGGTCTCAATAAGTAACGCCCCTGAAATCTCATGACGACAAATGAAGTGGCGTCAACTTTGATATCCAATCGCTCACCGGCGTCATGAGCGACTCCTTCCATGTTCCCATGAGTGACCATGTTCAGTGCTGGGTAGGAAATCGCAATGACCAGCGTTCCACTCGGCACATCAACAACTCCCATCTTGTCCATCTCTGAGGGGGACTCAGATTCGAGCTGTTCAAGTTGCTCCTTGGAGAGTTCTTCCTCTTCGAGGACTAACCAAATTCGCCCATTATCACACTGATGGACGTCGCAGGTCCCAATGGAATCCCCATCGATGGTCAGTATGCTGTCCACATACGCGTGAACACCATCCAGATCGAGTTGCAGCATGTCGGCATCGGCAATGGCGTCGCCAAAAACATCCCAGCCACCAAACTTTGCCCTGGAATCGACAAGAACCACCGAGTCGCCATCGAAGGTTCGATTCGTTATTGATCCCAATTTTTTCATGAGCAACAGGCTAGCACATAGCCAAGTTGGGATGGACTAGAAGTGCGCGGCGCCATAGAGCGCGTAGAAGGCCCAGAAGCGGGGGTGGGGGGGGCGCAGTCGAGCGATGCGCTCACGTTGCGCCAACGCGAGGGCTTCGGCGGGTCCACGTTGTTCGAGGTGGCGGTAGAAGGTTTTCATTTGTGCCTGAGATTGGGCGTCCTTGACGCCCCAAGAGGCAGCGATGACGGCGCCAGCGCCCACTCGCAACAAGCTCTCGTGGAGGGGGTGGCGTGCCAGCCGCACCCTTTCACCGCGAAAACGCGCCGTGTAGGCCGTGGTGCAGCTGGCGAGCACGACGAGGGAGCTTCTGACGCGTACCCCGCGCAGCGTCGCTGCGCCAAAGGATTCTTCAGGGCCGAAGAGCAACTCGGGTGCGCCCCCGTGCTCCAGGTTTGCGAGGGCGTGGCCGGCAAAGTGCACGAGGCTTCGGGGCGTAGAGAGGGCGCTGAGCATGGCGCCAGGCGTGGCGGCGCGTCCCCTCAAGATCTGCGCTGCTCGCCCTTGAAGACGGACGAGCTGGGCCTCTGATGGCCCGCTGAGTATGGGCTGGGCTTTTCGCCCATAATTGGGCAGCAGCACGGTGGCAGTGTGTGGGCAGGTGAGAGGAGTGGCAGGAGTGCTTATTGGCAGATAGCTCACCACCCAGCGGGATATCACGAAGCTCGCCTTGGACCGGCCAGGGCTGCTCTGGTCAGGGTGGCGCCCGCGCAAGAGCGCGTGGAAGGGGATGAAGCGCATGAGCCCCTCGGCGCGGATTACGAGTTCTTGGGCTTGCTCCAGCTCGCCCTCGGCGTCGGCGAGGAGCAGCTGGTACGC
>JAFCZD010000960.1 GCA_019314525.1 Deltaproteobacteria bacterium | reverse complement strand
TTTTGCGTCCACCACGGTCGCCGTGAATCGGCATGCTCTCCTCCCTTGGAGCGGATTTTTTCGAGCCACAGATGCACCCCTCGTTGGATGCCCGCTTTTTCGAGGCTGTCGCGAAATTGTTTCGTGGGCCCTTGGGCCGATGCGAAGGCGCAAAATCCCCCGGCTTTGCCGCGGAGAATGTCGCGTTCCACGGGCTTTCGCAGGTCTGCAGCAATAATTTCGCGATACGGCAATGACTGGACTATCTCCCAACACCCGCGTTCGCCCACCTCTGCGCTCTTGAAGCCCAGCTGCCGGGTTCCGCCCGTGAGGGGCGGAACCTGACAAGAACCATCAGCCAGAATCTCCACGAGTTTTCGGTGGGCGCAGCGGGGTCTGCAGGTTCAAGCGTATTTATTCAGCCCACGAACCCACACCAGCGCGGTATACTATCCTCTTACACCACAGGCCCAGGGGTGATTCATGCGTCTTATTCTCATGACCGCGACTCTCACACTTTTCATCGGATGTTCCGACAGTCTCCCGCAACTCTTGGATTTTGGTCCCGGCGAAGATCAAGCCATGCTCGACGGACAAATCACACTGGATACGGCTCCGCCTGTGGATGGGCCATCGCCAGACGCGACACCCATGGATGGTGGGATAGACGCCAACAGCGCTGATGCCACGGTGGACAGCGCGAGCGTCGACAGCACGGTGGATACTGTCCTGGTTTGCCCCACGGGCAGCTGCAAAGAAGGCGCGGATTGCCTCACAGAAAAGACCGTCAGCTGCGACACAGACCCCAACCGGCCCGCACACGCCGAAGACGTCCCTGAGAACGTCACCGTGCAATGCCAGGCCAACGGCACCTTCCAGGCACCCTCCTTCTGCGCCTGGAATTGCTCCGACAGTTACTGTCTCCACAACCTTCTTTGCGTGCAAAACATCACGGCCCTCTGCGACACCCAAAACAACAACCCAGCCAACTCCCACGACCTGCAAGTGAATGTCACCCTCGCCTGCCAAGATGACGGTTCCTTTCCCGACGCCGCGCCTTGCGCTTGGGAATGCGATGCCAACTATGTTCTCGACACCACCAGCTCCACTTGCCTTGCGTCACCGACGTGCCCAGATGGTGGCGATCTCAACCTCGACGTGGACAGCAACGGCACCCCCGACTGTGAGGAAAACATGCTGACAAATGGTCAGTTCGCGAGAGACACCATCGGTTGGACGTGGTCGGTGAATTCGAACACAGTCACGTGGCGTGACGAGGATGCTGAAGGCACAAGCAACTCTGGTTCGGTGAGCGTGAGCGAGTTGAGCTATGGCGCAGGCGGCTACGTCAATGGCCCCGCCCAATGCGTGCTCTTGGACGCTGACACTACCTACACAATGTGGGGCAAGTTCTACATCCCCTCCGGTCAAGCGGGTGGCAGTCCAAGAGCTGGCTTTGGCATCTTCCTCTATTCAACTGACAACTGCCTGGGCACCATCGCATCCATCGCCACGTCGCCCGATTGGTCTAGCCCCACCGATAGTTGGGTGCCCAAACAACACAGTTTCACCAACACGACAGCCAAAAGCGCTCGCATCCGTCTCAACGTAGTCAACCCTGCCGGCACGACGGCGGCCTTATACATCTACTACGACAGCATGCTGCTGCACCCCTAGCCTCTGCGGCAAAGCCCTTCTAGCCCGTCCCCCTGACGCCTTCCTTCCTCCAGTGAAGGGAATCCCCATGCCACGCTACACCAAGACCACAAAACGCTTTGAGAGGTTCTTCGAGATCTTCCACGATGGCACCAGCGTCGTCTACACGGCCAAAGGCCAGCGGGCCGCCGGCACGAGCGATGAGTGGACCATGAAGGACAGTGATCTGCGGGCCAATCTATTCGCTGAAAACCCCGAAGCGGCGAAGCCCTTCTATGACAAGAGCATCGCCAAGATGCTCAAAGACGGCTTCGAACTGCACGGTGACGAGGTCCCGATCATCACGCCCTTTCGTGAAGAGCACATGACTTCTTCCAACTCGACGCCTTCGAGCAAGAATATGGATTGGTCGCGAAGCTTCGAGCGGGCGAAAAGGTCTACCTCGTGGGGGGGAAGCCTTCCAATCGGGATGAGTTTTACGAGTTTTCGGTTGAGGGCACCGTCGTCTTGGAGCGAACAGGCGCCATCGGCAAGAAGGGGCGCTCGAGCAAGGAGCAGCATGGATCCGCGGAAGCCGCGTTGAGCGATGTACACACCACTCTTTGGTCAGGCTTCGCTTCAGACTACTATGCACTTCCCGATGCGGTGAGGTAGCCAAGTCACACCTACCGACCCAAGACCAAAATGAACCCGTCGCCATCAAACCCCGTCATGCCACCACCAAGGTCCGTGGGACTCTCGAGCACGCCGCCCAGGTAGAGCCGGCCAGGGCTCAAGCCGATGGCGCTGCCGGTCTCGTAAACGTCGCCATCCTCGCACACGCCACCGAATCCCTGACAGCCCACGTCCTCGCCGTGCTGGTCTAGATCTGCGAAAGAGGGAATCCAGTAGACCAAAAGATCCCCGCGTCCGCGGGGATGACGGGACACTTTCGCGACAGCCGCGAACATGGGAATCTTCGCCAGACGCCAAAGGGCCTGTGGCTTACCCACCATAGAGCTCAAAAACCTGCACCTGCTCGAAGCGCGCCGCACGATTGATGGTGCGCAGCCCAATGCTCCCAAGGCCAGCCGGGAGGAAGACGTGATAATCGAAGGGCGAGGTATTCGAAATCTCGAAGGTCGAATGCCGCACCTCTTCATCGGCCGAATCCAAGAGGCGGCAATGCACGCGGTCTTTGTCATCTTCCGCGAAGGCCGTCGGCGTGTAGAAAAGCTGCAGATGATAGCGGTCTCCATCGTTGGTCGAATAGGAAGGAGGTGGGTCGAGCCACCACGCCCCGGTAACGCCAGCGGTCGCCGGATCGCTGGTATTGTAGCCCCTTGAATCTCGGCGCAACTCAAGGCGCAGGTCGCTCACGTGGATGCCATTGACCTGCAGGTAATCAGCATGATGAAGGCCACAGAGCATATAGCGATAAGG
>JAFCZD010000299.1 GCA_019314525.1 Deltaproteobacteria bacterium | reverse complement strand
AGCGCCCTTGGACGCTGTATGCTCAGGGCGGCACGCAGAGTGCGCTTCCCTTGTCATCGGGAGCGAATGCTGACCTTCAAGCAGACCTTCTCCGTTCGTTAGGACTGAGAGCGGACTAACGGAGCCGCAGGGCGCTGTAGCGAACAGCCTCTCGCCAAGAAGGGGGAAGGTTACCCACTCGGGCGCGGGCATGACGCTCTGCGACGAGCTCCTCCACAGCGCTTCCCGGGGCAGCCCCCAAGACACCGATGGCCGCGTAGCCACCTTCGGGCAGCTTCGAGAGGTTGGAGGTCGCGCCGAAGCGGCTGAGCAAAGCAGCGCCACCATGAGCGAAGTGCTTGCCCACATCATCGCGAGTACCCAAGAGCACCAGCGATCCTGAAGGGAAGCTCTCGAGAAACTCCAGCGCGAGGCCATAAGCCACGGGGTAGTTGTGTGCATCGAAAACGCGGCGAGCGAGCAGCGCCCCGCTCTTGGGGTCGATGATGGCGAGGTTGATCCCACGGGAACAGCGGAAGACCTGGGGCCCCAGCCAAAGGTCACAGAACTTCCCAGCCCTCTTGCCCCCACTGGCTACGGCCAGACTCACAGGGCTATGTACACCCGTGCTGCCGATGTTTTGGGGTTTGTGGCTGTTCCAATCAGGAGGGAGGTCATGATCGAGGTTCAGGCGGTTGATGCCACGTCTCACCATCGTGGCGGGGATGGTCGCCCGGACCGTCGTCCACCCTTGATGGTCGAGGGTTGCCTGGATGAGGGCGTGGCCGTTGAATGAGAGGTTCAGGCGGGTTTTCGGGACCACCGCCCGCACCCGCAGCCAGAGCGTCACCTTACCCGGACGGTTAATGGGCAGCAGGACATATCCGCCTGGATCACGGAGGGGGGTGTAAGGAACCCCTTCGAGGAGCTGCCGTGAACCAAAATTTGGTGAGAGGTGGGGGCGAAAGTAGGGGGCCGAAAAAAGGATGGTCGCGTGGAGGTAGGGGTTGGCTGCCGGCAAGGTGCGTGGGTTGCTTTCGCCGAGCAAATAGTTGCCTTCGATGCGATCGTAGCTGCGGGGTGGCGCCCCATGTTGCAGGCTGAAGGTGAGGGCCGCGGGCAGCGAGAGTGGGTTGCCCATCACGTCATAGACGTGTTCCATCAGGCCGTGCGTCACCTGCATATAGAGCCCCTCGCTGGAGCGGACGCTGTACCAATTGAGGTTCTTCTGCGTGAATTGCCGCGTCCACTCCAGGTTGAACGTTACGGCACCCAAGATCACAACACCGACCAACCACGCCGTGCCATGGATTACGCGCGCCAGACCGACAGTGAAGAGGGGCAAGGCCAGGCTGTAGCGGCGAGCAGAGAAGCTCCACCCCCACCAATCATGCACAGCGCCGTTGAGAAACACGAGCGCAGCAAAGACCGTGAGCAGCATCAACGAGACTTGCCGCCGGTGGCGCAACTCGGCAAAGAGCCCGAGGACTGCCACCAGCATCAGGGGGGCTGAGGGGAAGAGCCCGTTGCGGGGCGCAAAGAGCGTGGAGGCCCAGGCGCTGGAGCTCCACCAAAGGAAGCCCTCACCTTGAGGCACGACAAAGGGAGACCCATGGAGATACGTCCACACTGCAAGTTGAGGGCTGAAGACCAAGAGCACCATCAAAGCAGCTAGGCCCGGGCCAAGGCATGACATCAACGCTGGCTTCCATGCCCGCTTCGCCAGCTGCGGCTGAGCGACTCGGATGGCCTCCCAGAGCAGGAGCAGCAGGAGTGGTGCGGCGGCCGGGCGAGCGAGCACGGCCAGGCCAAGGGCCGCGCCAAAACCTGCCCAGCGTCTCAGCGTCCACGCGTCCCGAGAAGAGACCCACACGAGGACCGCGAGAGACGTCGCCATGGCCGCAGCGGCGTGGGAGTAAGACGAGCCTGCGAGGCAATAGTAGGGCAGGGGCCCTGCCAGGGCAGCACCCAGAGCCGGGAAGAGGGCGAGCCTTGGTGAGAAGAGCCGCCTCGCTATCCAGTAGCAAAAGAGTAACGCCAACCAGCCATAGAGGAGCGAGCCAAAGAAGGTTATGCGCTGGTGAAAGCGCGAGAGCCCATCTTTGGCGATGGGGTATCCCAGGGCCCGTCCAGCCCCCGCGGCGAGTTGTGCCACACCGAAAAATGGCGACCAGAGTAGGGCAGGACCAACGCCAAAGACGTTGCGTGCCCGCCCCGTGGCCGTATCTCCGAAACGGAAAGGGTTGCCCCATTCACGGTATTCATTGTGAAAGTCGAGGTCCCCATCCATCTGCATCGAGCGAAGATAGACATAGTAGTAGTAGCCATCGAGTTCTGCGACGCCACCACGACGGCCGTGATGATCTGGGAGGGAGACATAGGCCCAGGAACCGATGAGCAGCACCCCGAGCAAAAGGATACCGTCTCGCGAGCGAAAAAAGCCGCCGAGCCGTTTTCGTTTGGATAAGGGAGCGGGGACCTCACTCATGGCCGGCTACCTTAGCGCCCACCGTGAGTTTAGTCGATTGACCCTGCGGGCTCGTTCTTGGAGTTGAAGTTCAACACAGATATGATCGATCTATGTTTGGCCGTCTCAGGGGGAAGCACCCCAAAAGCGCTGATTGGTTCCGTTGCGAGGGCTGCGGAGAGATCGCTCAGGGGGATGGCGCCGAGGCGATGCTCGCTGTCTGCGGGGCATGCGGCTACCACGGCCCCCTGGGAGCCCAGGCCCACCTTGATCTGCTCTGCGATCCTGGGAGCTTTTCAGCAGAAGGCCCAGAATTACGCCCAGTGGATCCTCTCGGCTTTCGGGGGAAGCTCCGCTATCGCGACGAACTCAAGGCAGCACAGAAGCAGAGTCAGCTGGTGGAGTGTGTGCTGATGGGCGGGGCTCGAGTAGGGGGAAAGCCGGTGGTGGTCGCTGCGAGCGAGAGCGCATTTTTGGGTGGAACGCTGGGCGCAGTGGGTGGCGAAAGCATCGCCAGGGCTTTCGAGTTGGGGGCCGCAGAGCAGATCCCCGTGGTGCTGGTCTTGTCCTCTGCTGGTTTTCGCAGGCAGGAGGGCGTCTACGCAGCGGCGATCATGGCGCGCATGGTCACGCAACTGGCGGTGTTGCGGAGGGCAGGGGCTACCTTGATCGTGATCGGGGCAGGACATGTCCGAGGAGCAGCGGCTCTTGTCGGAGCGAGTGCAGATGTTTTTTGGTGTGAGCCGGGGGTGCGTGTGTCTTGGGGGGCAGGGGATGGCCACAAGGGGGTAGGGGCGGGCAGCGTGATGCCACGTTCGGAGCAACGCGAGCAGTTGGTCTCTCTGGTGCGGGCTATTGGGTGAAGCTATATCAAAGGGCCGCAAAACCCTACGGTCCAGCATGTGAAGCCTGGTACGGGGCAGCACTCCTTGGGGCTTGTTCCAGGACCACAGTCGCACCAGCACGCACCTGAGGGTACGCACGCCCCGTAGCAATAGCCCTCTGCTGTGGGGAAATAGCCGTCCGGGCAGATGGGCTCCATCATCTCGCAGGATACGTTGCGTAGGTCGCAATTTGGGTGCTCGGGCAAATCGGAGCAGGTGGCCACCTCGACGCAGGGCCCCCAGCAGGCATCCTCAACGCTCGCAATCATGCCCACGTGACAATAGGGGGGTAGGGCTCGACATTCTACCAAGGCGGGATTACAGCGCGGAAATTCGGTGCCATCGGTGTGTGCATCGTGGCGCTTTGGAAGGTCTTTGGTGTGGAGCAGGTCTCGGTTTTGGATGAGATCCAGGCTCACATCAGAAGATGACGCGCGATCCACGGCGCTATCTTCGGGGGAGGTGGGGCGAGAGTTGCAGGCCAGTGAAAGCAGGAAGGGCACCACGCTGCAGGCAACCAAGCGTATTCCGCGATATCTGGTCATTGAAGGCATTCTTTCAATCAAGCACAAAGGTATCGTTCATACAATCGATGGCCCTTTTTGGGGAGCTGGTGGGGGGGCTGGAAGGAAGCCGCGATGATGGTCTATGAGACACGCGGGTTTTCAGTCGTTGGCCTACCCATAGATTTCGGCGGGTTGGGCTGGAGGGTAGCAACTAGGGAAGCAGCTCCGTTGGATGACGTGACGTATGCACTCCTCTCTGCGATTTCTGCAAGAGCGAGCAACAGTCCCGAAGTAGCGGAGGCTTTCGCCGCTGCGGCCTTGAAACGCATGTCACCTGAATCATAGTCCGGCGATAAGACAGCGAGGAAAGG
Source organism: Deltaproteobacteria bacterium (assembly GCA_019314525.1). Lineage (GTDB taxonomy): Bacteria > Myxococcota_A > Polyangia > JAFCZD01. The sequence continues at coordinate 4,051 of JAFCZD010000299.1, read as the reverse complement.
TGCAAGGCGCACGTCATCAGGATGGAATGAACCCTCTCCTTCCACTATCAGAACCAGTGAAGGTGATGATGTTCGCGGAGATACCTTCTGGAGGGTCTTCATTTTCGAAAATGAGGATCTGGTCGCTTGCAAACTGCTCAGCGACACATCGATAGAATGCGTCCTTAACGTCGTACGCGCCCCTCTCGTCTGCGTCCGGCTCTCGGTAGACGACCAAGGGCGAGTCGATGATGGCTATACCAGGATGCGGGCGTCCTTCCGAACGGCAGTAGCGTAGGAGCGCAAGCGTGAACGCCGCATGAGTCAGAGCCCGAACTCCTTTTCCGTGGCTCATGCGCTTCCGTTCTCCGATGACAAGGTCTTGGTCTTCCTCGCTGAAAGACACCCGGTCAGCATTTGGAAAGTTGAAAGCTCGCAAGAGGTTCTCCGCAGCTTCACAAAACCTTGCCGCCTGGTCAGCACCAACGTTTGGTGATGGCAGTTTCGGAGCTTTTGGAGCGGGCTTGTTTGCCTCGGCCAGAAGCCGCGCAAGCTCAGCGCGCTGTGCTTGCAGATCGACGCACTTTGCAAGGGGATCCCGATGTTGCCGAGTTGTCGCCAAAGCAGCCAGCAGCGACGTGACTCGGGGGCCGACTTCCTGCGCGATGTGCGCCTGCACCTCCTCGAGCCGCTGCCTTGCTTGTGTTCGTTCCACTTCGATATTCTTCGACTCTGCCACGTTCTCGTTGATGGTCTTTTCCAGATCAAGGAGGAGAATCTGCAGCTTCTTTGCCTCCGCACGACACGCGTCGGATACTTCCTCGGGAGCAGAGTGTTGCCTCTGGTGTGTACGATCGTGGTGTTCGGATGGAGCACCGCATACAGGGCATCTTTCCTCCGTCATCTGGGCGAGGCGAGCGCCTGCCTCGCCCACAGCTCCAAGCCGCCTTAGATCGGATTGATACTGCCTTTGTAGAAGCTCGAATCGGCTGTGAAGCTCCTTAACGATAGCCGCTCTCGACTCAAGCTGCTGAAGCGACGTCCATGCGTCTCGACGACTGTCTTCCAATTGAGATACCGATGCGCGCTCTTCCGCGAGGGCGAGCGATATCCTTTCAATTTCCGCTTCCGCTGCTTCGAGCGCGGCATCGGCAGGCTCGGCTTCAGTATCAATTCCGAGCTGTGAGATCTCATCACTGTTCTTCTGCATCAGGTTCGCGATGAGTTCTTTCTGTCCTTCAAGCTTGCTCTTAGCAACCTTGGGCTCATCGTGCTCGACCACCGCAGCGTCGTCGCGGCCTGTTAGCAGAATCCGAAATACCCCAGCTTCCTCGGTCGGCTTCGTATACTGCCCGGTGAAGACTGGTGAGCGCTCAGCTATCACCGATTCTTCGTCAACCAGGATCAGTCGCGAAATGTCGCGAAAGCTAAGTCTACGCGTCGTACCCCGACTATTGGTGCGCACCTTCTTCTCGGCGAGACCCGAAAAGGACAGCAGGCAGTGCGACACCGTGTCCGCCTTTCCTGCCGAATGTGAGTCAGCGAGCGTTATTGTCTCGTCGCCCCGTGTGAGCGTGAAAGCGCCTCCGTTCAACGCGCGCCGGAGGATCGCATCATCTCCAGCGAGCGATAGGGAAAGCAGCACGGAATCGTATCTCTCTGCCTCAGGTATCCGTTTCGGGGGCTTGCTGCCGCCAAACATGAAGTTGATGCACTGCGCGATAAACGTCTTTCCAGTATCGGAGGGTCCCACAACAACATTCAGACCCGTTGTGAACTGCACCGACGCATCCGGCACACCTGGTCCACAAAGAACCAGCGACTGAATCTTGAATCCTATGTCCTGCGTCATTGCTTCTCCATCCACAATACCGCCGAGTTCTCGAATTCGGCACCCCACGTCCCAATGTGTTCATTGGCGAAGGCGGCAACCTGTTCATCGCTTTCCTTGCCGAAGGCCTCCACGACCCACTCAGCTCTCGTTCGCAAGTCAACTGCGTAACTGGAGTCAAGCACATCCAAGAAGCTGGGGGATTTGTCAGTCGCAATGAAGTAGACACCATCGGCTCGAAACAGTCGTTCAACCAGCCCTCGGCTCTGATACAGCATCAAGCCGCCGTGGAGTGTTTCACGCCTAACTAGCAGTTCACCGCTTCGGTTTGGGGTCTGTGGGTGGAGGCCCGCGGGCCCACCGGGGGCGTCATCGGAGTGCACCAGCAAGTAGTCGAAGACAACCAAACGCTGAAGTGAATATCCCGCCGGGTACGCTTCGCTCAGGACTGCCAGGCATCGTAGTCCAGTCTCTACGGCGCTGTTGAATGGCGAAAACTCTGGGCTCATCACTTCTTGCCTACCCATTCGACTTTTCCTTCATTGGCCAGCTGATGGCAAATTCCTCCGCGGTCTCGCGTCGACAATCGGGGGACGAGCGCGTGACTCGTGAGCTGCAGGACGCGCGCAGTCCGCACTACAGCCTGTACGCGGGCATAGCCGTCCTTGTGGTCTGCACGAACGTCGTCCCGGACCCCACTATGAACTTCATCCTGCAGTTTGCGATACTCGCCTGGAGGTAACGTGTCCCGAGAAAAGGCACGCAGTGCCTCCGCGCTGTAGAACTCGACACGCGAATCTCCCAGATGCTCCAAGAGCTCGTCCCGTCCTGCGAGATCCTCGCTTGATCGTACCTCGGCATTCAGATGATCCCCATACGCGGACCACAGCCTTGACAGATAGACTGTTTCTTCGCTCGTCGGAACATCAGGCGGCTCCGGGACTTTTGGTCGAGGTGGCAGCCCTCCTCCAAACCGTGCCACATGCCATTGTGTGTCTGCATGACCATCAATTAGCCGAAGGGGTGGTAGGCTTGTGAACACAGAGAAGTCAAGGTCGTCCAGATGCTGAAGCAAATCGCCTGCTAGCTGCACCTCAGTTTTCTTCGTTATCCTAGATCATCACATTGGGCGTCCTTCGTACAAGAAGCACCGAAATCGTCTCTGAGATCAGCCGAGATTAAGTCAGGAGCGAGTGTGTCAGGTTGCGGGCCATGGTCAGGTTGCGGCCCGCGGTCACGTTGCGGACCAGAATCCTCAAAGACAGTCGGCCCAACATCCGCTGGCCGTTCTACGCAGATACCGTCACTGCAGAGCAGATCGCCGAGGCAGAGGCTCCCAACTGCACAGGGCTCCCCAAGATGTCCAGCCACAACAGCCGGAGAGGATGAACAGGCCCCAAGCGAGGTAACCGCCCACACGCAGAGGGCCGCGCCAAGCACCCACGAACCGCTACTCTGACTGCCGGAAGTAATCTTCACCCTACGATTCAACATCAATCGAAACCTCCTCTACGACTTGTGGCTAGGATAACAGAGGATGGGACGCATGGAGCAATACACAGAGGTAGATCATTCGACGCGCACGTCCGGCCACGACTCGGAGAGTTAGCGTCCAAAGGGGAGAGGCTCGACCTGCTTATTGTTACCCATATTGACTCGGACCACGTCGCTGGAGTTCTCCCGCTCCTCCAAGAGAACGGCATGGCAAACGAGCCGACACTAATCCAGGTGGGGGATATCTGGCACACTGCTCTTGGCGGCCCCTATGGTGACATCCGCGAATTTCTCGGGGACCTGGGCGCAAAGCGCCTCAAGGAAATAGTCCGCCCTCATACCGAAGGCCAAGGTTGCGAGCTGGGCCGATGTGGGTGCAACGCATGCTGGTCAGCCAGGTTGAACGCGCCTTGGGGGAACACACACGAAATTCTCTTGGAGGAGATCGCTCTCGCCGTCCCATCGGTACGCACAGAGGCAGCCCCCTTTGACAGCTGAGTAGTCGACGCACGCCACATTTGCCGCTAGCGCTTGTGGCGTGACCGATCAACCAAGCCCTGGAGACAGGGCTTGATGGTTGAGGCAAACTTGAGCGGGGGCAGTGTTTGGCAGGTACGAGTTGGTGAGGGAAAAAGGCAGGCCCGCGCATCCTTCTCGTCACGTATCTTTCGTCCAGCCATCGCAACCTCCTTCCGGGGCGCGACGATCACATGCTCACGACTCGACGTCTCCAGGGCTTCGCTGATG
>JAFCZD010000959.1 GCA_019314525.1 Deltaproteobacteria bacterium | reverse complement strand
ACATAGTACGCTGGCCAGTCCCAATTGAGGGCCATGAAGAACGCGGCAAAGAGCCCGATCAGCCACCCCCAGCGCTTCCTGCTCCAACCGAATTCTCCCGCATCCAGCCATTCTAGATAGCAATAGAGGGCAGCGAGACACCAGGCGATCATCCCGGTCGAATGATTCACCATGTTGGCGAATATGTGATTGATGGGCAGAAGTACGTAGATGGTGCCTGCCACAAGCGCGTGAGCATCCCCCCAGCGGCGACGCACCAAGAGCAAGAGGGCGAGAAGCGCCAGCACACCGTTGAGCACTGGAACCACGCGAACCGCTGCTTCGTCGTCTCCGAAGACAACAACCGAGGCTACGGTGCTAAGATGAAGCCCCAGCGGCGCATGGGTATAGACGTCACTCGGCGCAGGTTTGTCGTACCCGGTCTTATACTGAACCGGAAAGAGCTCGCCCCAGCGAAGCGTGTTGCGGGCAGCCACATGATACGCGGCGCCGTTGTAACCGTTATGACCCCATTGCCAGTAGTTGGCGATGCCAAGGAGCCCGACCGCCAGTTGGGCTAAGAGCAGGAGCGCAAACGCCAACCAGACGAACGTGGTCCGCCAACGCGAAACCGTGCTACTGGCCGGGTCAGCTGAACTCACGCCTTTCCTACGCGCAGGTCTTCAGAGGAAATAACTCCCGTCTCACAACGCAGTACCGCCGCCTCGACCACTGCCTTGAGTTCGCTCACACCAGCAACCCAGTCGCGGCCTGAGAGCTCAACGAGGGCCTCGTCAGTCATTGATGTGATGACCCGATTGTGCTTCATCGCGAAGCTATGCATGAAAAAGTCGGCCAGGGTCGAAACCCGCTCGGGCGTCTCCGCCAGCCTAGGAAGAAGAACAACACGATGGGAGAGGATGCCGCGAGCCAACTCACCTAGTGAACCTCGCATCTGCCCCAAATGGTCCTCGGGAATCACACTCGCCGGGCATCGAACCGCAAGAATCAGCCCGAGGGGATCCTCACTGATCGATGCATCGTGTAGAAGCCGATCGAGAACCTGATCGGCGAGCTCCGATGCGCCTTCCACGAAGAGCATCCCGTCTCGAGCAGCACCGAGACATCCTCGTTCCTCTTCATCACCCAGGAGCTCGATCTGACGGAGTGAAGGCGGACAATGAGAGACGGCGAACTTGATGAAGGGTCCATCCGCCAATGGGCTCTGGCTATGGTACCAGCGAGCGACGAACTCCTTGCCAACTCCCGGAGTCCCAATGAGAATCAGCGGCGTATCGGTCTCGGCCCCGGCTCCGCACGGCCCTCGAGCTGCTTCTGGAACTTGTGATGGCTCGTCCAGAGGGTACATTGCCCCAACATCACGACGCAAAAAGGGTAGCTCCCTCGATGGAACCTGAACCTCTCGGACAACCTCCAAGCGCTTGGGAGTCTCTGGGTAAGGCTGCGCCGGGCTCGGCGCTTGAGCCCCACGAACAGGCTCGACAACGGCAGCCTCTGCAATGAGCGCCTCGCCAGCCACGGAAATGGCCGCAGGCCAAAGACCGCGGAAACTGTTGCGTAGAGAGTCGATCTTGTCGGCGGAGCGTGCGCTACCCGGAGAGGCGGCCACCAGATATATGTACGAGGGACCTCCTCCAAGCGATCCAGGCGAGGGTTTACCCTCGTCATGAAGAAGCACGGCCAACCCCAAACCAACGGACTCCGCAGCCCCAACTGCCAGCTCCTCCCCAACACTCTCGGCACGCGCCTTGCCGAGAGGAAGCTCCACCTGCTCGTCGTGAAAAAGTCCGACGGAGGCTCGGAGCGCCTCGGGGGCGTGAAAGACGTTGAGAGGCACACCGCCCAACTCCTGCTCGCTGAGCGACATGACGAGGGCCAAACGACCCCGCACCAAAACGAGCCGACAATCCCGACCTGAGAGCACATTGCCACACTGACTCATGAAAGAGGCGAGCGCCGCGAGTGCATCCTGTGAATCATGGGGCCCGGCGCTACGCCGCGAGCTACCTGAAATACCGCTCACAGCAAACACTGCAACCCCTGCCCACACGATCAGAATCAGAAGCGCGGCGTAGTAGACAAAGGTCTGCATGAAAACCTCGCTGTCGTTGATCCATCCCAAAAAGGCGGAAACGATGGCGAG
>JAFCZD010000298.1 GCA_019314525.1 Deltaproteobacteria bacterium | reverse complement strand
CGTCGCCCAAGGGTCCTTTCGCGTCGAGGAGTACCGCGCCGCCGAGTTCGCCGTAGAGGCCAAACGCGAGCACAAGGCGCTGATCCGTGGCGAGACCATGCGCTGGGATATCTCGGGGCGCTACCTCTTTGGCTCCGCCATGCGCGGCGCCAAGTTCAAAACCTACCTCAGCTGGGACCGCGCCTTCTTCGCGCCTCCTGGGCATGAGGGCTACGCTTTCGGCGACGAGGCCCCCTGGTGGGGCGCCTACCGCTCCACCAGCGGCTCCGCCGGGCAAGGCCGCGGAAAGCTCGACGATCGCGGCGAAGGCCGCGGAGAACGCAAGCTCAAACCCTCAAAGATGTTTGGACCCCGCCGCTACCAGCTGGAGGCGACGGTGACGGATATCTCGCGGCAATCCATCTCAGCGCGCACGAGCACCCTGCTGCACCCCGGCGAATTTTATCTGGGCGTGAAAGTCAAAGAGCGCTTCCTCGAGGCGAAGAAGCCCCTGGAGGCCAAGGTGATCGTCGCTCGCCCCAACGGCAAGATCGTCGAGGGCGTCAGCGTGGCGGGCACTCTCTATCGGCGCGAGTGGCGCTCTGTGCGCAAAAAAGGCATGCACGGTGCCACCACCTTTGTCACGCGCCCCTTCGAAACAGCCGTGGGCACCTGCCGCCTGCGAAGCGCCAAGACCGCCCAGCCCTGCACCATCGCCCTGCCCAAAGCCGGCTATTATATCCTCCGCCTCGCCACCAAAGATCGCCGCGGCAACGCCATCAAGAGCGCGATGGATCTTTATGCCTCGGGCAGCGGCTACACGCCCTGGCGACGCGATAACAGCCACCAGATCGAGCTGGTTACTGATCGCAAGAGCTACCGCGTGGGCCAGGTGGCGCGTGTGATGATCAAGTCGCCCTTTCCCAAAGCCCATGGGCTTCTGACGGTGGAGCGCAACGGCATCTATCTGCAGAAGCCGCTGGTGGTGAAGCGCAGCAGCATGTGGGTGGAGATCCCCATCACCGAAGAGCTGGTGCCCAACGCGTTTGTCTCGGTAATGCTCGTGCGCGGCCGCATGGTGCTGCCGCCTTCAAAGAAAAAGAAGGACGCGAGCGACTGGCACCACGACCCAGGAAAACCCGCGTTCAAGGTGGGCTATATCAAGCTACCCATCAGCGCCCAAGACCACCGCGTCTCCCTTGGCGTGAAGCCCGACCGCCAGCGCTATCGCCCGGGTGAGGAGGCGGTGGTGGCCCTCATAGCCAAGGACGCCAAGGGTCAGCCGGTACAAGCCGAGGTGACGGTGATGGTGGCCGACGAGGGCGTGCTGAGCCTCATCGGTTATCGCACCCCAGACCCCATGACTATCTTCTACGCCGAACGCGGCCTCTCCGTGCGCACCGCCGACAACCGCATCCAGCTGCTCTCACGCCGCCTCTTTGGTGAAAAGGGCAAAAATCCAGGTGGTGGTGGCGGCGGACATGGCGGCGCCTCCAAAGGCCGCATGCGCAAGAACTTCGTCTCGACGCCCTACTTCGCGCCCTCGGTGATCACCGACGCTCAAGGCCGCGCCAAGGTGCGCTTCACCCTGCCCGACAACCTCACCACCTTCCGCGTGATGGCCGTTGCCGTCACCAAGAGTTCGTCTTTCGGGTCGGGCCAGGCCAAGATCGAGGTCAACAAGCCGCTGCTCTTGCTGCCCGCGCTGCCACGCTTTCTTCGCGTGGGCGACAAGGTCGAAGCGGGCGTGGTTATCCACAACCGCACGGGCAAAGCTGGCATGGCGCAGGTCACCGCCCACGCCAAGGGGCTCGCCCTCACCGCAGGCGTCGCCAGATCCGTGCAAATCCCAGCGGGCCAAGGGCGCGAGGCGCGCTTCACCTTCGTCGCCAAGCGCCCCGGCGTAGCCACCCTGCGCTTCTCGGCGACCCTTGGAGATCACCGCGACGCGGTGGAAGTAAAACGAGACGTGAAGCTCCCGCTGGTGATAGAGCACACCGCCACCATGGGCTCCACCGAGGACAAGGTTGCAGAGGCTGTGAGCCCAGGTGACAACGTTCGCGACGACGTGGGCGGGCTTGAGATCACCCTCGCTTCGTCCGCCATGGTGGGCCTGCGAGGCGGGCTCGAGTATCTGCTCAACTATCCCTATGAATGCCTCGAACAATCTTCCAGCCGCCTAGCCGCTATCGCCATCTTTGGCCCGCTGCTTGAAGCCTATGCGCTGAAAAAGCCCGCCGCCGCCAAGGAGCTTTCGGCCAAGCTGGTGGGCCGCCTAGAGAAGCTACAGCGCTGGAACGGGGGGTTTTCCTACTGGCCTTCGTCGAGCTACGTTTCTCCTTGGGCCTCGGCCTACACGCTCTGGGTGCTGCAGCAGGCAAAAAAACACGGCCTCGCCGTCAGCGAGCGCGTGCTGAAAAACGGCACCCGCTACCTCACGCGACAGTTGCGCAACAAGAGCAACGTCGATGAAGAACGCCGCGCCGCGAGCCTCACCGAGAAGGCCTACATCGCCCATGTGCTCACGGCCTTGGGCAAGCGCCCCGACGCCTACCTCAACCACCTCTATGAAAAGCGCGCCCAGCTACCAGTCTTCGCCAAGGCGCTGCTGCTCGAAGCCATGGCCGGTGGCAAAAAGAGCGACGCCACGGCCCTTGCCAAGCTTGAGCGCGAGACCACCAATGGCGTGCACCAGACGGGCCGCACGGCGCGCGTCGAAGAAACCCTCGGCGGGCTCTACGAACCCTTCTTTCACTCCAGCACGCGCTCGAGCGCCATGCTCCTCGCGGCGCTGCTCGCCACGCGCCCCGAACACCCCCTCGTGGAAAAACTCGTGGCCGGCTTGATCGAGGCGCGCAAAGACGGCCGCTGGCGCAACACCCAAGAGACGGTGTACGCGCTCTACGCGCTGCACCGCTACTACAGCGAACGCGAAAAAGACGTGCCCGACTTCGTCGCCAAGGTGGTGTTGGGCGAAAAGGAGCTGCTCGAAAAGCGCTTCAAGGGGCGCTCCCTCGCCGCCTACCGCGCCACCACGCCGATGAAGTCGCTGCTGGGCAAGCGCGGCCTCCTCGGCTTTATCAAGGGCGGCACGGGGCGGCTCTACTACAGCGCGCACCTCAAATACGCGCGCAAGGCGCTGCCCATGACACCTTGGGATGAGGGCATCTTCCTCACGCGCAGCTATGAGCGCGTGCAGAACAAACAGACCTCTTTCAACGCCCTGCGCGGCACCAAGCCCAAGCTCGAAAAGAAGACCAAGCAGCTCACCTTCAAGGCCGGCGAGATGGTGCGCGTCAAGCTGCGCCTCGTCATCCCACAGCAGATGTTCCATGTAGCCATCGACGATCCACTGCCCGCGGGCCTTGAGGCGGTGAACTTCAACCTGATGACGGCGTCGCGCACGTCGCAGCGCCACGCCAGGGGCAGCGGCTCCCACTCACGCTACGGTCGCGGAAGCTGGTGGCATACGCCCTTTTATCACCGCCAAACCCGCGACGATCGCGTGCAGCTCTTCGCCGACTCCATCGCGCCCGGTGTCTACACCTACGTCTACCTGACGCGAGCCACGAGCCTTGGCCGCTTCGTCGCGCCGCCCAGCCACGCCGAGCAGATGTACGCGCCTGAGGTCTTCGGCCGCAGCGCCACGCACATCATCGAGGTGCGCGAGTAGCATGACGTCACCATGAGCCTGTGGCGTCATATAGCAGGCCTCTGGCGACGGGCGCGCGCCTGGCTCCTCAGGCTCGTGGTGGCGAGCCTCTCCCTGGGGCTATTCATCGCCCTCTCGGCCCAGATCTGGGCCTCCTTGCAGCGCCTGCCTCCTGGCTGCCTCGAGGTGAACAAGGTCGCCTCGCGGCGCGTGGTGGATCGCAAGGGCCGCCTGCTGCGAGAGGTGCCCACGCACGCCGAGGGACGCGCACGTTGGACGCGCCTCAAGGACCTCTCGCCACACCTGCTCTGGGCGACGCTCACCGCCGAAGACCGACGCTTCTTCCGCCACCACGGCGTCGACTGGCTCGCGGCGGCGCGCGCCACCGGGCAGAACCTGCGTTCGCTGCGGGTGGTCTCGGGTGCCTCAACGCTCACCATGCAGCTCGCGCGGCTGCTCGACGCACAAGCGCAGAGCGGTGCCCAGGGCGGTGCGCGCAATCTGCTGGCGGGCGCTGGAAGCGCCCCTGCCACTAGCAGAAAGAGCAGCCACCACCGCAAAGCGCGACAGGTGGCCCTCGCCTACCGCCTGGAGCGCAGGCTCTCCAAGCTGCAGATCCTCGAGCATTACCTCAACCGTGCGCCCTACGGCAGCGGAACCCTCGGCGCCGAGGCGGCCGCCCGACGCTACTTCGACAAGCCGGCGGCCCAGCTCAGCCCCGCAGAGGCGGCGCTGCTCGCCTCGCTACCCAAAAGCCCCAGCGGCTACAACCCCTTCTCTGGACGGCGCAAGCGGCTGCTGCGCAGGCAGCGCCATATCCTCCGTGAGATGCACAAGCGCGGCCTTCTCAGCACAAGCGTGCTCCGCCTAGCCCTCGCAGAGCGCCTCGACCTCAACAAGATACGCTACCCCTTTCGCGCACCCCACCTGGTAGACCACGCCCTCGCTCTTGCGACGCCCACCAAGAACGCCACAGTGATCGAGACCACCCTCGCGCTGCCTCTGCAACGAGAGGTCGAGCGCCTCGCGCGAGCGCAAATCGCTGCGTTGAAGGATCAGCGCGTGAGCAACGCCGCGGTGCTGGTGGTAGACAACGCCTCGGGTGAGGTGCTGGCCCACGTAGGCTCGGTCGACTACAGCGGGCCCGCAGGCCAGGTGGACGGCACGCGCGCCAAGCGACAGCCAGGCTCGGCGCTCAAGCCCTTCACCTACGCCCTGGCCCTCGAGCGCGGCATGACGCCCGCCTCACTCCTCGCCGACTTGCCCGCTTTCTTTGGCACCGAGCATGGCGACTACGCCCCCAGAAACTACGACGGCGTCTACCACGGCCCTGTGCGCCTGCGCGTGGCGCTGGCCAGCTCGTATAATATCCCCGCCATCCGCGTGGCCCAAAGGGTGGGCGTTCCGCGCCTGCTCGAGCGCCTGCGCGCCCTAGGGTTTGGCTCCCTCACACAGAACGCCAAGCACTACGGCCTGGGCCTGACCCTCGGGAACGGAGAGGTCACCCTCGAGCAGCTCGTGGCAGCCTACGCCACCCTCGCCCGTGGTGGGCGCAGCCTACCCCTGCGCCGCCTGCGAGCCACCACCTCTGCCAGCGGAACACGGCACGCCCTGCCCATGCGAAAGTCCAAGCCCGTGATCGATGCCCGCGCCGCCTATCTCATCGCCCATATCCTCGCCGATCCTCGCGCCCGGCAACCGGCCTTCGGCCGACACGGCCCCCTCGAGGTGCCCTTCTGGGCAGCGGTCAAGACGGGCACCTCCAAAGACTTTCGCGACAACTTCACCGTGGGCTTTTCGCGCCGCGTAACCGTGGGCGTCTGGGTGGGGAACTTCGACGGCTCACCCATGGCGCGCGTCTCGGGCGTCACGGGCGCCGGGCCCCTCTGGGCCAAGGTCATCACAGCGGCGCGACGCTACCTGGGTGAAGAGCAGCCGCACGACGCCATGCCACGCCCTGCAGGCCTAGTGGAGACGAGCATCTGCGCGCTCTCCGGGGCTCTGGCCACGTCGCGCTGCCCAGCGAGCAACGAAGAGCTCTTCGTTGACGGTAGCGCCCCAGGCGAACCTTGCACGTTTCATCAAGAGGTCGCCCTCGAAAAGAAGACCGGCCTGCGCGCGGGGCCTGGCTGCGCACGCTCTCAGGTCGAATATCAGCCCTTCATCGTCTACCCAGTGCGCTATCGCCGCTGGGCGCGGCGGCGCAAGATCCCAGCGCCCCCCACCACCTACGCCCCTCGCTGCCCAGCGCCCGCGAGGCACGAAGGCACGCTGCTCGCTGGCCCAGCGATCGAGATCAGCTTCCCCACCCAAGGTGACATCTTTCACGTAGACCCTGACCTACGGCCTGACGCTCAGGCCATGCCCCTCGAGGCCAACGTACGCGGTGCCGCTGTGGCCGAGGTGCGCTGGATGGTGGACGACGCCCTCGTCGCCAAGAGCGCCTACCCCTATAGCGCGTCGTGGCGCATCAGCCGCGGCAAACATCGTGTGGTGGCGCTGCTGCCCGATGGCTCACGTAGCGCGGTGGTGACCATCTCGGTGCAGTAGGAGGCGCTTACTTGTTGGGCTTGGGTGGCGGGATATGAAAGGTCACGCAACGCCTTGCTTGGCACGCCTTGCCGCTGTCCTGCTCCAACGAGCCCGCAGGGCCCACCAGCGGCACCAGCAGGGTGTTCACGCCTCGAGCGAGCAACGCGACCCGCACAGACTCTGCCCGCCTCTTGGCGAGCTGCTCTCCATGCGCTTCATGGGCGGACGCGTAGCCGCGAACCTCGAGGGTTCCAATCTGCACGTTCTCCTTGAGGGCCCTCGCGATAGCGTCAAGCAGGGCTGAGGTCTTGGCAGCAAGGCGCGCAGAGCCCTTGGCGAAGTTCACCGCGTCCATGATCGTAATCGGACAGACATGCACGAGCCTCGGAGCCCCAGCTCGGTCGGGGCAGCCGTCGGCATCTTTCACGGCGTTGTAGGTCTCAGGCTCGTTGGGGCATTGGTCCTGAGCATCGGGAATATTGTCCCCATCGTTATCTTTTTCGGGGCAGCCGTCTTCGTCCTCGAACCCGTCTTTGTCCTCGGGCAGGTTGGGGCAGAGATCGTGCGCGTCGGGGATGCCATCGCCGTCGTTATCGTTGTCGGGGCAACCATCCTTGTCCGCGAAGCCGTCTTCATCCTCGGGCTCGTTAGGGCATGGGTCGTCTGAGTCCTTGATGCCATCCCCGTCGCGGTCGGAAGTTCCCGCTTCGGCCCGAGGGGCATGGGCGCAGCCAAGGGGCGCGGCGCCCAACAGCAGACAGCCCAGAAAAAGACAGCCCGAGAGTAACGAGCCGACGACCGGGTAACGACGAAAAGGGTTGTTGGTGGG
>JAFCZD010000958.1 GCA_019314525.1 Deltaproteobacteria bacterium | reverse complement strand
CGCCCAGGAAAGACCCTCGACTACAACGAGGCGAACTACGAGCAGTTCAACCCCAAGCTCCACGCTTTGATGCTGATGGAGGTCGCAGGTCGGCTTGGACCACAATTCTGAGCAGTGATGATGAAGGTGACCTGGGGAGACGAACGCCCCCCAGGAAGAGGCTTCAGATCAGGAAGCTGCGGCCGAGCGATCGCGTTCCCTGGGCTGAGCGAGGGCCGCCCCAGCGCCCCGGCGTCGGCGCCTTTGGGCAGGCTGGCTCCCAGCATCCACTCCACGAGTGTCTTGCTGACCCCTATTTGGGCTTGGGCTCTGGCTCTGGCCTTGGCGCTGATTTGGTGGGCTTTGGCCTTGGCGCTGATTTGGTGAGCTTTGGCCTTGGCGCTGACTTTGGCCTTGGCGCTGATTTGGTGAGCTTTGGCCTTGGCGCTGACTTTGGCCTTGGCCTGGGCTTCGGCTCTGGGTCTGCGACCCACGAGCCCCCTGAGCGCGTCGCTGGCCTTGACCTGGACGGCTCCCCCGTCCATTGCCCCGACTGTTACCCTGGCCACCTGAGCGCCGCCCCCGCTGCTCGGAAGAGCCACTGCGTTGCAGCTCGCCCTGGTCCCACTCTTCGGCGGCCAGCACCGCACCATCGGCGGCGAGGCGCGTGATGGGAGCGCCAATGCGCCTCTCGATGGCCCGGACGAGGGGACGGTCATCGGAGGTGGCAAAGGTGAACGCCTTGCCCTTGAGCTCGGCACGCCCCGTACGACCGATACGATGAGTATAGGCGTCGACGGTGGTGGGCACATCGTAGTTGATCACGTGAGAGACCTTGGCCACGTCGATGCCGCGGGCCGCGATGTCGGTAGCCACCAACACGTCGAACTTGCGCCGGCGAAAGCCCTCCATCGCCTCGTCTCGCTTGTTCTGCGACATATTGCCCTGCAGCGCGATGGCGCGATGGCCCAGCTTGCCGAGCTTCTCCGCCAACCGGCGCGCTCGGTATTTGGTCCGCGTGAAGACGATGGCGGAAGTCAGCTCGTCAGAGTTGAGCAGCTGCTCGAGGAGCGGGCCCTTCTGCTTTTCAGCTGTGGGGTAGATGGCATGCTCGATGGTCTTGGCTGGCGCTGAGTGAGCCAACTCCACCACATGAGCGTTGTTGAGCATGCTATTGGCCAGCCCACGAATCTCACGTGGCATGGTGGCTGAAAAGAGCATGTTCTGCCGCTGCGCGGGTACAGCGGCCAAGATGCGCTTGATGTCGGGGAGAAAGCCCATGTCGAACATATGGTCGGCCTCGTCGAGCACCAACATCTCTACATGCTTGAGGCTCAGCGCCCGGCTGCCAAGCAGGTCGAGCAAGCGGCCAGGGCAAGCCACGATGATAGCAGGTCGGTGACGCAAGGCCTCGACCTGATTGCGGGCGGAGACTCCACCATAAATGGTCATGCTCCGGATTCGGGTGTGTCGCGCCAGCACCTGCAGCTCAGCGTCAATCTGCTGGGCGAGCTCACGAGTGGGAGCCACAATTAAAGCGCGAGGCCCCGGCCCACTCCGACGAGAAAGCTTCTCGAGCATGGGCAACACGAAGGCTGCGGTCTTTCCGGTGCCTGTCTGGGCTAGCCCGAGGATATCTCGACCCTCGAGGATCGCCGGGATGGTGTCGCGCTGGATGGAGCGCGGTTCGGTGAAACCAGCATCAGCAATGCCGGCTTGAATGGGTGCGGCAAAGCCAAAGGCTTCGAAGGTGTCCCCTTCGGGGGTGTCTATTGAATTCATGTAAAAGTATCTCTTGGCTCTGTTACGAGCCTGAGGTCGACCTACACAACAGCAGTAGGAGGAATAAATGCGATGCGGCGTGCTCGAAAGAGCCTGTTGTCTGCCGCGGTCCGGAGGTTGCCGGACTCGAAGATGGCGCAGTCGTAGCACCGATGAGAGGTCTGTGCAAGTAATGCGCAGAAACAGCAGTGCGCAGAAACGGGGTGCACGACCGATTGTAGCCAGCGTGGCCTGCGAAAGAGCAGGTGCCTAAGCCACCACGTCTGTCATGCCCTCGAAAGAGGGCATCCATCCCCCTCCGTCATGCCCTCGAAAGAGGGCATCCAGTGGACCAAAAGATTCCCGCCTGCGCGGGAATGACGGCGAAATTTCGCGACAGCCGCATGCGCG
>JAFCZD010000957.1 GCA_019314525.1 Deltaproteobacteria bacterium | reverse complement strand
GAGGGTTGGCAGCAAACGCTCGGCAGGAAGATGCCTATGCCTCAAATTCATTCAAAGGCAGGCCTGGTAGCGTCGTCGAGGAGGTTGGTCTTGCAGGGGAGCTGGCTCAGAATGCGTTGCGATTGCTGAGGAACTCAGACCAGGGGTCTATAGTACCGTTGCGCGAACCCGCTGTCGGGTGGCACCCTTCGCGTGTTTCGATTTGGAGGTAGAGGGCGCCCACCCAATTGTTCTGCTCCTTGAGGGAAGACATGAACACCCCACCCACACCGTGCTGCCCCAAATGTCATCAAGCTCTAGAGATAGACCAACGGGAGGGGACCGCTGTCGGCATCTGCAGGCGCTGCAAAGGCATCTGGCTGGCCAAGGCCGGGCTCGAGGCAATCCTCGAAGGAAGGGGAGCGACCGCCGCAGCCGGGCGCGTCTATCAACTCGACCAGGTCTTTCAAGAATCGTCGCAATGGGCCTGCCCAGCGTGCCAGCGTGCCCTGATGACCACCTGGCTAGCCGAAGTGGAGATCGACTATTGCCCTGTGTGCAAAGGGGTCTTCCTGGACGCGGGAGAGTTGAGTGATGTGGCCCTGCGCGACTACAACCTGCAGGAGTTCGGGCGCACAGAATCACGAGGGGGAGATGCGTTGCGCGTGAGCGCCATGGACCTGGACGCCGAGGAAACGTTGGAGAAGATCGTGAACTGGGGGCTGCGCAGGCTCGGCAAGGGCGAGCTCTCCTCGACCAGTCAGAGACTTCACGGCCGACGTCACTGACACATCGAAGATCGGGGGACTATTTTGAAAGAGGTATTTTCCATGAAGACTACATTCTCCCCTGCGAAGCTCGTCCGGGGAAATCTATGGGGCATACGCCAAACACTCCTTGGCGTATTGGCGATCCTTATACCCACGATCTGTGCCGTGAGCTGTGATTCTACTCAGCCCGATAACTCGACTCATGGAGATACCGGATGTATCCACCCTGACCTCCCCAAATATATCTGCCCCTGGCCACAGGGCGAGGAGCCATGCGCCCAGGGCCTCGTCTGCCGTGCCTACAGCGAATGTGCCGAGGTGAGCTGCGGCATAGGCCCTGAATGTGAAGAACCCACCGTGCGCTACAGCTTCAGCGCCTCAATCATCAGCACCGAAACAAAGCCCATGGAAGGAACCTATGCCTGGACGCCAACTCTCAAGGAGAATAATGGCGTCCCCTTTATCGAGCTTGGAGACGCGTCTTCGAAGTTGCTGGTCAGTTGGAACTTGCCCGCCAATATGCCGATCTCTGTTGAAGCCGACGTCCCACTAAGGGTGACCGTCTGCGATGAGGGAAACCCCATCAACCCTTCGTGGGTCTTGGTGGTGAGAACCCTCGAGGGTTCACTGGTCGTAGCAGGCGGCGTTGGATCCAACATCCTCGACAGCGAATGCTTCACTGGCCTCGTGGACTTCGAGCGTGTGGACCTCGGCTGCGCCATCAGAGAAGACCTATCCGTCGGCGGAATGGGCTTTTTCCAAAACTTCGGTGCACAGATGCGTGGAGATGCAGCTCCGATACCCCTGCTTGTCAGCACGTCCGTCGCTCTAAGCACCCATGAGGGCCCCTTGAGAGTTCTTCTGACGAACGCACGATATCCCATAGAGTCGA
This sequence comes from Deltaproteobacteria bacterium, assembly GCA_019314525.1. Lineage (GTDB taxonomy): Bacteria > Myxococcota_A > Polyangia > JAFCZD01. The sequence continues at coordinate 510 of JAFCZD010000957.1, read as the reverse complement.
ACGCCTCGGACATCGCGGGCTCCATCGAAGGGGTAGTGATCGTTCCCGACGTTCAATGATGAAAAACGGCCCGCCATACTCGAGCGCATCAAGAGCTACGAAATCGGTGAGGTCCGGAGGGCGGCAAGCCGGCTACGCGAGGCCCTGCCCAAAGTGGGGTGCCCGTTTGGCGGCAGCCTGCGATCCCTGCACGCCTTCCTGTCTCCCCCCCGGCGACCTGTATTCAGCTCCCGGCGGGAGGCGCCCCATCGCCATGGGATGGCATCGAGCAGCAACGATTGCCTCGCCGGCGAGGTCTGCATTCAAAGGGAAGGACAGTGCCACCGTATCCGGCAGTCACTTTCTCCACTACAAGCCACCGTTCATTCGAACTTCGGTGTAGCAAGGCTTGAGAGATGTCCCCCTCATAAGGCCGATAGATTTAACTCCAAGATCCTGACACCCAGTGGCCAGCGGGTCAGCCAGCTCTTGGTTGTTAGCCAGGTGTGTTAACCCTATCTTCCTGCGATG
>JAFCZD010000956.1 GCA_019314525.1 Deltaproteobacteria bacterium | reverse complement strand
CTAGCATTCTTTCCACCGATTGCCTTGTCGCCGCCCTCGCTCACCCATCTCTAGGGTTGCCTGATTCCCTTTGACAATCCTTGACTTTCGCGCCTCAACTGGACTAAACGAGGGCCGGAGGGAACAGATGCGTCACACTGTTCAAATAGGGGTTATATCGCTGTTGATTGTCTCTTTTTCGACGATCGCGGCAGCGCAAATGACAGGAAATGTGGATCGACTCAAGGCAGATGTTCATGGCATTGATCTCGATCGTGCCGTGGCCGCTGCCAGCGCGTTAGGGTCCTTGACCAAGGATCCACGTGCTCGTGATGCCTTGATGGGAGCCTTGACGCTTGGTGCGCCTCCCAAGCTGGTGACGGCGCTCATTGAAGCTCTTGGGCAGCACTCCGATCCCAAGGCGCTGAATCTCCTCCGCCACTACGTGGGACACCGCAACGTTCGGGTCCGGGTGGCTGCTCTAGTGGGCATCGCGAATTTGAAGACTCCCATCGTGGAACAGGTGCTGATCTCCGTGCTGGGAGATAGCAACCCCATGGTGCGCGCTCGTGCTGCTCGCTTGCTTGGCGAGCGATCGGCTCGTAAGGCACAACACGCTCTCTTCAAGATGTTGGGTCGTGGGGATAAGAGCGCTGCGGCACCTCTGGGCAAAGTTGGAGGAGTCGAGGCGGCCAGGCAATTGGCGGAGATGATCGGCAGCGCTGACAATGACGCCATCGCCACAGCTCTCGGGGAGATGCTCAAGCGCAAGGACTTCGGTCCCGATCCCTTACGACTGCAGGTCGTCAAGGCGTTGAGCAAGATTCCTGGGCCAGGCGCCACTGCTGCGATGCTGGAGTATATTGCCAGTGTGCCCGAGAAAGATATTCGGATCTCCAAGCGTATCGCCGAGCAAATCGTCGCCAATAGGCAAAAATAATGCACCACACCAGCCTTAGATTCCCCTCCGGGGCCGTCCTCCTCGCCTGTGCGCCCATCCTTTTTTCGGGGTGCGCGACCATGACCTTCAGCCTTTCGTTTCCTGACAACGAGGTCGCGCCTCTGCGCCGCGTTTTGAGCCAGGTGGATAAGGGTCAGGCCAAGCCCATGAATGGGCGTCCTATGGCCTACCTGGTCACCCGAGCGACCCCCCCAGAACTATTGGCCTTCGACCTTGAGAGCCGGAAAGTCGTTTGGCGACGATCTGGAAGCTTCATCTCTCGTGTGATCGTGGGCGAGAAGCGGCTTTATCATCTTTCGAAAAAGTCAGAGTTGATGGCACGAGCCACGGATGATGGTCGCGTGCTTTGGACAGCCCCGTTGCCGCAAGGCGCGCGCCTCTTGGGCATGGCTACAGACGGTCCCGCTGTCTACTTGACGCTCGAAGCCATCGATCGCGCGAAGATGGGGGCTGCGGGCTATTTGATGGCATTTTCCGCAGCCGGAAAGCTGAGGTTCAAACGCAAATCTAGTGGTCGTCTTGGCGCGCCAGCAGCACGAGGGGGCGTCGTTTTTGTGCCGCTGCGGCATCAGTCTCTTGCGGTAGTGGATGGTGTTCAAGGTGAGGAAATCGCGCGGATTCGGTCCAAAGAGGAGGTCATCCTTTGGGTGCGGGCTACGGTGGATGGAATTTACTACGGCGGTCGTTCGGGGGTCTATCGTCTGGATGAAAAGTCCGTCTCTGGGAAGCGAGCCGAGTCGACTTTCGTCGCCGCGGCCCTGCCAGAGTCCGTGCGCCCAGCCTACTGGTGGGATGGCTACAATGCCGCCCTCGCTGGCTACACCGCTTATGATCGTAACCGGCTACTCTGGGATCTTGAGGGGGAGACGTCTCCAACATTTACTGGCGACACGATCGTCGTGCACAACTACCGTTTCTTCTTTGGCTTCTCTGGAAAGATTGCGCGGCGCGGTCGTGAGGAGGCCACAACAACGGACCCACGTGGCAAGGAAGCAGCCACCAAAGCAGCCCAGGCTGCAGGGGTGGCTGTGGGGGCCCCCTCCCATAGACCCCAGATGCGTCCTGGCGCAGGTGGCAAGCTGCGCACCGACGGCATGGAGTTGACGGATGAAGGGGTTGAACAGGGTGCCGCCCGGCTGAAGTGGGCTTATAGTTTCCCTCGAGAGGATGTGGTGGCCTCGGCCCACACGGGTCGCGCCCTAGTGATGATCAGCG
>JAFCZD010000297.1 GCA_019314525.1 Deltaproteobacteria bacterium | reverse complement strand
GTAGCCAAAGAGCCTGTGGCCGAAGAGCCTGTGGCCGAAGAGCCTGTGGCCGAAGAGCCTGTGGCCGAAGAGCCTGTGGCCGAAGAGCCTGTGGCCGAAGAGCCTGTGGCCAAAGAGCCTGTGGCCAAAGAGCCTGTGGCCAAAGAGCCTGTTGAGGTGGCCCCTTTTGGCATGGAACGTAGAACACAGGATGAGGGTCTTCCTGGCAGCTTCTTTGGATCGGATCCGTTCATTGAGGACAAGGTTGCACACCCAGGCGGTGAGCCGGACTCCGCTGGAGAAGACCACCCCGCCCTGGAGTGGGGGGTTTCACCGCCGCCTGTAGCACGCCATCGACGCAATACGCGGCGGAGCTTCGCTAAGCCTCTCGGAACTCCAGCCCTGGTGGAGGACCCCTTTGGTGCCGATGAGCCCACGCCAGTGAGTCTTATTGAGGATGAGGCGATGTCTCCTTCGCCTCTTGGAGGCTCGAGGCCTGGCTCGAGGTCTGCTGAGTTGACGACGAGCAGCGTACTCGACCCCATCGAGGAGGACTCTCCCCCCACAACGGGTCCGAGGCTGCGCGCTGTGTATCCGCGGCCGGCGGTACCTGGTGTACCACGCCGTCGTGCGATGGGTGTGCCACCGCCCTTGCCCCGTGGGGGAGTGGAGGTTCCCGAAGTTGGCGCTATCTCACCCTCCAACTCTACTGACTCATCGCAGTCACCCCTGATGGGGCTCGATGATCTCTTGAGCAGTGACGAAGTCGTCGCCCCCGCGGTCGAGAAGCCCACGGAGGTGGAAGCCCTCGACCCAGAAGCCCTCGACCCAGAAGTCCTCGACCCAGAAGTCCTCGACCCAGAAGTCCTCGCAGCAGGTTCGCAGGAGGTCGTGATAGAGGCGGCGCCACCGAGCCAATCCTACGAGGATATCGCACGGGAGTTCATTGACGGTTCAGGGGCGCGTGTGGAGACGATGGTCGCCGGTGCGCGGGAGCTTTACGACCAAGGCACCTTTGAGGGCTCTCTTTGGCTCTGTCAGAAGATCCTCAAGCTCGACGCCGAGCATGGGGAGACCCTCAAGCTTCTCAAGCGCAATCAGGAGGTTTTGCTCGAGCACTACAACACCTGTTTGGGCGATCTGAGCGGGGTACCGAAGGTCCAAGTTTCACAAGGGGATATCGTCTGGCACAAGCTCGACCACCGCGCGGGTTTCTTGATTTCACGTATCGATGGGATGCTCACCTACGATGACATCCTTGACATCTCAGGGATGGATCGCTTTGAAGCCATGCGCATCCTCGCTCAGTTGGTGGACCAGGGGGTCCTGGTGGTTAATGGTTAGCGCTTGGCGCTGCCAGAGAGGTCTTGGAGATGGAAGCACGTTGCGTGATGGCCTGTCCGCGTCTCGACATACTGCCTGAGAGCACCTTACCGGAGGTCGCTGTGGCGGGGCGCTCCAATTGTGGCAAATCGACCCTCATCAACGCCCTCGCTGAGCACAACGGGCTGGCGCGGACCTCAGGCACCCCTGGGCGAACGCGTGAGCTGGTCTTCTTTTGGCTGCGCGCCAGCGGTGCCACACCTTTTCATTTGGTGGATTTGCCCGGTTATGGCTATGCGAAGGTTTCACGACAGCAGGCTGCTGCCTGGGAGCACTTGGTCGGTGGCTATATCGAGAGCAGGAGAGGGCTGGGTTTGGTCTTGCTGCTGACTGATATTCGCAGGCCACCCGGCACAGAGGAGCGTGATTTGCTTTCCTGGTGCACTGGGCGTGGCATTCCAACCTGCGTCGTATTGACCAAGGCGGATAAGCTGTCCAAGCACAAGCGCTTCGCGCAAATCTCGGCGGTGAAGAAGGGTTTGGGGTTGGTGGAGGCGCCGTTGACCGTTTCGGCCCCCAAGCGTCTGGGCATCGATCAGCTCCGACAACGGGTGATCGACGTGCTGGGGGTGCGCGAGGGAGAGTAGCGGGAGTCGCGCATGTTGCTGGTTGGACTCACCGGAGGGATTGGAGCGGGGAAGAGCACCGTCGCCGCGGTGTTCGCTGCTGAGGGGGCGGCAGTGGTTGACGCGGATGCTCTAGCACGCGAGGTCGTAGTGCCTGGGAGCCCAGCCCTCCGGGCAATGGTCGAGCGCTTTGGCACAGGCATTCTCGATAGCGAGGGGGGGCTCCATCGTCGCCGTCTCGCTCGAGAGGTCTTCGGCGACGCCGTCGAGCGTGAGGCGCTCGAGGCAATCCTGCATCCAGCCATCATCAAGGCGTCCCAGGAGCGGTTCGTTGCGTTGGCTGGCCAAGGTTTCGAAGTGGTGGTCTACGAGGCGGCGCTCTTGGTGGAAGCAGGGCGGCAGCGAGAGATGGACCTGCTGGTGGTGGTCACAGCCCCTGATGTGGAGCGCGTGAGCCGGTTGATGGCGCGCGATGGGCTGGATGAAGAGCAGGTCAAACGTCGGTTGGCTGCGCAGATGTCTCAAGAGAAAAAGGCAGCTCTCGCTGACTTCGTCATCCACAACGCTGGCGCAAGGGAGGCTTTGAGAGCTAAGGTTCAGGCGATATGGCAGCAGATCAGCATGAAAAGGGGCTGACGAGCGAGCCGCGAGATACGACCCTCGTCACTGGCTTCCCCTCGTTTACAGCTCGCAAGATGATCCTCAAAGTGCTTGGGGAGCGTGATGATGAACGCGTCTTTGCGTTGGTGCGCCATCGTGATAGCGGTGAGCTGAGCGAGTTTATTTCGATGTTGTCGGCGGACCAACAGCGGCGAACCGTGCCGCTCGTGGGTGATGTCACGAGCATGGATCTCGGCCTCTCAGGCAAGGAATACCGCCGCCTGGTGGAGGACGTGAGCTGTATTCACCATATGGCGGCGCGTTTTCACCTGGGCTCCAAGGCCAGCCTCGTGGAGCAGCTCAACGTGGGTGGGACTCGTGGAGTGCTCGAGTTGGCGTTGGAATGTGCACATCTGCGCCGCTTCTGTTTTTGGAGCACTGTGCACGTCTCGGGGGACCGCGAGGGCGTCGTGATGGAGGAGGAGTTGGATGTTGGCCAGCGCTTCCGCAATGTCTATGAGGAGAGTAAGTTCGAGGCAGAGAAGGTGGTGCGCTCCATGTCACGGCGTGTGCCTGTGACGGTACTGCGACCTGGGATCATTGTTGGCGACTCACAAACAGGTGAGATCGGGCGCTACGACGGTCCATACCACCTGGCTGCGGTGTTGATGCACTCTCCTTTCGACCTTCAGTTGCCCTTGCCTGGGCGTGGCGATGGTCCTTTGCATCTGGTGCCGGTGGATTACGTCGTCGACGCCGCGTACGCACTGGCTCGGATGGATGGCACGGTGTCGCGCACCTTTCACTTGGTGGATCCAGCCCCGCTTTCGGCGCGCAGTATCTTCGAATTGGTTGCTGAGCGTGCACACCGCAAGGTGCCCAGCGCCGTGCTGCCCTCAGCGGTCGCGCGTCTGCTCTTGCGTTTGCCATGGGTGGGTGAGTTGAAGGGTGCGCCCAAGACTTTGATGGAGGGTTTTAACCAAGTGGTCTTCTACAACCCGCGCAATACGCTTGAGGCGTTGCGGGGTAGTGGGGTCTGGTGCCCCCCCTTCGAGCGCTATGTGGATAACTTGGTGCGTTTCGTCAAGGACTCCCAAGCGGCGCGTCGCCGTGGCGAAGAGGAGACCTTGGACCCCCTGGATTAATTAGAGTGTTTCCATGTTTTGCTCCTGCCAGGAGGGGTCTGATCCTGGCTTGGTTTTCCGTTTCTGAAGGCTGGGAGTGGCCTGCCCGCCAGATTTTTGGGCGGACATGGGGGGGCAAGTGTTGTATATAGGGCGCCTCGATATCCATGGAAGGTCGGGAACACGCGATATGCACCGCGGAGGCGCCGGTGAAAAAAATTGAGGCCATCATTCGTCCGTTCAAGCTCGATGAGGTCAAAGAACAACTCGGGGACGTGGGAATCCAAGGGATGACCATTACCGAGGTCAAAGGCTTCGGACGTACAGGCGGCAAAAAAGAAGTTTACCGAGGCTCTGCCTATGTGGTGGATTTCGTACCGAAAGTGAAGATCGAAGTAGTGGTTGGAGACGACCTCGTCTGGCAGGTGGTGGATGCCATCACCCAAGCCGCCCGGACGGGGCGTATTGGCGACGGTAAGGTCTTTGTGAGCAGCATCGACGAAGCCGTTCGCATACGCACAGGTGAAAGCGGAGACGAAGCTCTCTAGCTGGGTTGGTGCGGCACTCAATGAGGAGGAATACGATGAATGTTTCAGAAGTGATCGCCTTCGCCAAAGAAAATGGCGCCAAAATGGTCGATCTAAAATTCTTGGATTTCCCGGGTATGTGGCAGCACTTTGGTATTCCGATTAGTCACCTTGATGAAGGTTTCTTCGAGGATGGTCATGGTTTCGACGGCTCGTCGATACGCGGATGGCAGCCCATTCATGCCTCAGATATGTTGGTGATTCCAGACCCTTCGTCGGCGCGGATGGACCCGTTCACTCGGGTACCAACCTTGAGTTTGATCTGTAATATCGTCGACCCCATGACCCGCGAGGCTTACACTCGCGACCCTCGTAATATCGCGCAGAAGGCTGAAAAATACGTCAAATCCCTTGGCATCGCGGATACTATCTATTTTGGCCCAGAGGCTGAGTTCTTCGTTTTTGACGATGTGCGCTACGAGCAGACCGCCAACCGTGGCTTTTACCAAGTGGACTCGGTGGAAGGGACGTGGAACACGGCACGAGACGAGGGGCCCAACCTTGGCTACAAGCCTCGCCACAAAGAGGGATATTTTCCCGTAGCCCCCACGGACAGTCTCGACGATCTGCGCACCGAGATGGTGCTGGAGTTGGAAAAGCTGGGCATGAATGTGGAGGCCCAGCATCATGAGGTCGCCACCGCTGGTCAATGCGAGATCGACATGCGCTACGCCCCACTCGTTGAGATGGGCGACAACCTCATGTGGTTCAAGTACGTCATCAAGAACGTGGCTCGACGCAACAATCGCACCGCCACCTTCATGCCCAAGCCGATCTTTGATGACAACGGCTCAGGGATGCACACCCACGTTAGCCTCTGGAAAGACGGCACGCCTCTCTTCGCAGGGGACAAATATGCGGGTGTTAGCGAGATGGCCCTACACTTCATTGGTGGGCTGCTCAAGCACGCGCGAGCGGTCTGTGCTTTCGCCAACGCGAGCACCAATAGCTACCGTCGTCTGGTGCCAGGGTTCGAGGCACCAATCAACCTCGCCTACTCGAGCCGCAACCGCTCCGCGGCTGTGCGCATCCCGATGTATTCCTCATCGCCCAAGGCCAAGCGTGTTGAGTTCCGTACCCCAGATCCCTCGTGCAATCCCTACCTCGCCTTCACCGCGATTCTGATGGCTGGGCTGGATGGTATCGAGAACCGCATCAATCCCGGTGACCCGCTGGACAAGGATATTTACGCCCTGAGCCCCGAGGAGCTCAAGGATGTGCCGAAGACTCCTTTCAGCCTCGCTGAGGCGCTCGAGGCGCTACGCGCTGATCATGAGTTCCTCCTCAAGGGGGATGTCTTCACCGAGGACGTCGTTTCCACTTGGCTCGACTACAAGATGGAGCGTGAGGTGAAGCCGATGTCGTTGCGGCCCACTCCCTTCGAGTTCGAGCTCTACTACGATCTCTAGAGCGGCGTACCCTTGAAGGTGAGCGCTCACATCTCAGAGCTTCTTTCCTAATCCCCAATTGGATTTTGACCCACCCTCGCCAGTCTGCCTATAATATCCCAGGTTTTTGAAAGGTAGGGCTGTTGTTGCCGGCCGGCTTCTCCTCGACAACTGAGCGTCTGTGGGCGGACTTTCTCGCTGTGGCGCCTCTGCGCGCCTACACGCGAATGGTTCGCCATTTGGCCGGGATTTACGTGCCCACGCCCCTGCGTGCGGTAGTCCTCGGTGGCCTTGCCAAGAGGATGGGCATGGACCTGTCCGAAGCTGAGCACCCCATCGAGCACTATCAAAGCCTGCATCAACTCTTCATTCGGCACCTCAAGTCAGGTGCCCGCCCGAGCACGGCAAGGGCAGACGCCTTGGTCTCACCTGTGGATGGCGCCATTAGCGCTTTGGGAGCCCTTGAGGGCGAGACGCTGCTTCAAGCCAAGGGCATGACCTATAGCGCTGGCGAATTGCTAGGCAACGATGAGTTGGCCAAGAGCTTGCGAGGCGGCTTTTTCATCACCCTCTATTTGCGACCCCGTGACTATCACCGTATTCACGCTCCTCTCGGGGGGCGATTGAAGAGTTGTCGGCGTATCCCAGGGACGCTCTTTCCTGTGCAGCCGAGCTCCGTGCGCAACGTCGCTGGGCTTTTCGTGCGGAACGAGCGGGTGGTGCTCGAGTTGGAGACATCTGTTGGGCCCGTGGCGGTGGTCTTTGTCGGCGCTGCCGCTGTTGGGGCGATTACCACCCCCTTCGAGGATGGCTCTCGAGGGCTCGTGAACTTCGCGTCGCCGCCAGAAGTTGCGCGTGGTGACGAGCTTGGTGTGTTCAACCTTGGTTCAACGGTGATCGTCATCATGCCACGAGGGAGTGGGAGCCTCTCGCCGCTGGCTCTGAGGGACGAAGTGCGTGTGGGCGCACCCCTTGGAGAACTGCAGAGTGGCAGGGCAGGTGGCTCGCGGTGAGAGATAAGATCAAGAAAGATAACCTCGAGTTCTCCGAGGATGAACTCTCCGAACTCAAGGACAACCTGGACAACCGAGCGAGTATGACTCAATCGGGAAGGCCCCGGCGCCGCACTCGCCGCCGGGGTGTTGTTGTGCCACGGACGTTGCTCTCTGGAGCTGGCCCCATCGAGGAGAGGCCTCGCACCAAGACCCTACCTTTTCTCAGCGTGTCGCCAGTACCGCTTCTCGCTCCACCCAAGACTTCTGAAGAAGCGGCAGCGCCGGAAGCTCCAGCGGCAGCGCCGGAAGCTCCAGCGGCAGCGCCGGAAGCTCCAGCGGCAGCGCCGGAAGCTCCAGCGGCAGCGCTGGAAGCTCCAGCGGCAGCGCCGGAAGCTCCAGCGGCA
>JAFCZD010000955.1 GCA_019314525.1 Deltaproteobacteria bacterium | reverse complement strand
TGATACCAGCGATCCGGCCGGCAAGCTCCGCGAGCGGGGCAAGGTCTACATCCCAGGCACGATCGCCGACAAATTCAAGATGCACTGGCACGATGGATACCTGCGCGTCTTTTCACAGCGCCGCGCCACCGATGGCGGCATCGGCCTGCATATCGTGCCCACCGCCACCCCTGACGTTCTCTCCATTGCCACAACCCTCGACATTCAGGGCGTGCGCTACAGCGGTCTGCAGGCAACACGCTTTGATGGCGAGCGCGCGTTTATCTTCTGGCGCGAGTATGTACAAAACAGCCAGCACCGCTACCTCAACACCATCGACCTCAGCCAGCCCCTCTCACCGCGCATCGCGGCCCGGCTCGAGGTGCCCCTCGACACCTCCCATCTCGAGGTGCACGGCGATCGCCTGCTCGCCCTCGGGCGCCATTACCTCTATTACACCAACACCCGTGTGGCCCTGGCGCTCTACGATATCGCCAACCTCTCTAGCCCACGCGAGCTGACCTTGGCACGCCTAGGCGAGGGCTCCTCGAGCAGCGAGGCCAACCACGATTACAAAGCGCTCAAGACCTTCCCCAAGCTGAACCTGATCCTCGTGCCCCTGCGCTACTGGAATAACGGCCTGAGCTTCAGCGGGCTGCAGCTGGTGGACTGGAAACAAGACACGCTGGTGGAACGCGGCCGGGTGAGCAACACCGGCGGCGTGCGACGCGCCTTCCCCGTGAAAGATCGCCTGGTGGCCGTGGGTGAAATGGCCGTGGTCTCCATCGACGCCCAAGACCGCGACAACCCCACGGTAAAGGGGCAGCTACGCCTCGTGCATCATGTGCACGACGTCTTCGAAATTCAGGGCAAACAGGTGCAGCTCGTCACAGACGTCTACACCCAGCAAGTCCGCCTCGAGGTGCGCAACTTCGGCACCGAAGATGACAGCCCAACCCTCGCTCACCTCGACCTACCCTACTCTAGCGCGCCCTTCGTGCTGCGCGACGGCGACGTATTGCACCTCATCGGCAACGAACCAAGCCGCGGGCAGGTGGTGCACAACGCCGACCTCTCGCAGCCCACAGCTCCCGAGCTGCGCGGAGACCTGCTGCTCACGGACAACAACTGGAGCGTCTACCACCCAGGCTGGGGCTGGTATTATTATTATTGGAGCCCCTACGCTGGCCTACCCCTACGCAACCAGATCATCCCCGCCACCTTCCGCAAGGTGGTGGAGCAGCCCGACGGTCGCCGCGAATGGCAGAGCGAGATGCGCTTTTTGGACCTGCGAAATATCGACGATCCTCGCGTGGCCAAGGGCAGCGTGCCCATGAACGAGTTCCCCTTCGTCAACAAGGTGACCCATGGGAATATCCTCTATTCGACCCACGTCGAGCAGGCCAAGACCGTGGACGGTGAATCGCTGCTCTACCATGTGCGCTCCTATGTGGACCGCGTCGACGTCACCGATCCCGACAACCCCAAGGGGCTGCCCAGCATCAACGTGCCAGGCTACCTGGTGGACGTCAGCGACGACGGCAAGCTCTGGTACACCATTGACTACCAATGGGATGACTTCGGGCGACGACGCAACAGCCTCAACGCGCTGAAGCTGGTGGGCGACGATCAAGTGGCGCTCATGAGCGTCACCCTCGTGGCCGACCAGGTCAACCGCGCCGCACGACGCCCAGCGTGGCTCTCGGAGAGCGCCGGTCGCCCCGCAGGGTGGAACGACCGCACGCTCTGGCTCACGGCGCATAAATACCCCTGGTGGGGCGTCAACAGCGACACCGTCAGCAGCCGGCAACCCTACACCGTGATCCGTCGCGTGGACTATGACCAGGATGGGCGCATCGCCGCCGACAGCCGCGCCCGCTTTGGCGGTTACCACTTCAACCTGCTGGACGTACAGAAGTCGCAGATGGTGCTCAGCACGGCGCGCCCCTCGGGCATCATCACCGTGGACTTGAGCCAGATGGCCGAGCCGAAGATCACCCACACGGCGCGAACCATCAGCTACGTGGGCCGCGTGCTCACGCACGACGACGATCTCTACGCTCCCCTTGGGTATTTTGGGCTGCAGAGTTACTGATATGTCTGCGGGCTAAAAATAGGGCCCTAGAACCTTCCAGTCGTATGTGGCCACGTTGTTGGCTCCAACGTGATCCTTCACGTCCAGTGT
>JAFCZD010000296.1 GCA_019314525.1 Deltaproteobacteria bacterium | reverse complement strand
AGCAAGCCGCTGCGACAAAAGAGCAAGCCGCCACAAAACAGCAACTCTCTGCGGCGAAACAGCAGCTCGAGGTTCTGCGCAAGCAGGTGGTCGAGGCCAAGCCATCGGTTGCTCTCGATGTCAAGGTCAAGAAACTCGAAGAGTCCCTTGAGTCGGCGAAGAAGCTCGCAGAGACGCGACGACGTGACGCAGCGGAGTGCGAGCGTCAGATGGAAGAACTTGAGGCGAAGCAGGAGGGGCTCTCCACCAAGGTGGGCGTCAAGGACCCGCAGCAGGCATTGAAAGATGTGCAGGCTGAGCTGCAGGTGGCGCGCACCGAGACAAAGCGCACCAAGCTACGCGTGGTGCAGCTCGAAGAAGAGCTCGCAGATGTGCAGGAGGAAGATCCCACCAAGGTCAAGTCCATGACGACGGTGGTGGACGACGAGCGCGAACGGATCGAGCAAGCGAGTGGCAAAGAGCAAGCAGAGCTCAAAGAGCAGCTCGCCGCCATGGATACCAAGCTGAGAAAGCTCGACGAGGTAGAGAACGCTCGTGTTGAGCTGGCTCGAGAAAATGATGGACTACGCGATAAGATTACTGAGTTGAAGGAGCTCGAGAAGCTCTCTGACGAACTCGAGGGCCTCAAGCTTGAGGCGACGACCCTCAAGCGGAAGAGCGAGGAGTCGGAGCGCTTGCGTGATGAGAAGGCGGGTCTCTCAGAGCAGCTGCAGGTGACCGAGCGTGAGAGGCAGGACCTGGAAAGTGAGCTAACGAGCTTCAGGCAGGCACAGGACGACCGCACCGACCTGTCGCTGAAGATCAACGTGCTCTCGGAACAGTTGCGTGACCTGGAGCGCATGCGTGAGGAGAACCTGCAGCTCAAGTCACGCACCGAGCAGTTCAGTCTTCACGAGCAGGAGATGGCGGATCTGCGCGAGGAAAACGACGGCCTACGTTCTTTGGGCCTGATCAAGTCCGCGGTGCCCAAGCCGATGTTGGACAAAGGTGGTGACGAAGGGCTGGGGAACGCGTTGCAGCGCATGCTGGGTCGGTTGACGAGCGAACATGCGGCACGGGCAGCGGTGCTTGCCGATGAGTTGGGCCTGGTTGTGGCGGGCTTGGGAGAAGACGCGGATGCTATGGCGGCGGTCTCGGCTCTGTTCACGGAGATCAACGCCAAGATCCGAGGGGTGCTGCCCCTGGGTACCTTGCGTCAGCTGACCCTCACCGACGAGAATGAGTTGACCTTCGCCGCGCAACCTTTCAGCACCGCTTCTGGCGATCTTGTGTTGGCGACGCTGCTGCCAGGGAACCCACCTGATTGGAAGCAGGTCGACAAGTGGGTTAGCGCGGCCCTTGAGGAGTGACGCGGCCCTCGGGGAGTGACGCTCCCTCAAGCAATGGTGCGGTCGATGTCCTCAGCTCTCAGCGCCAATGGGGTCTCCAGCAGTGCGGCTCGCGGTGTGTGGCCGCCAGGTAGCCCATTGGCCAGGTGCTGGTGCCTGCGGCGGGCGAAGCTGCCACGACGGAGCAGCAAGAGCGCGACCCCGAGGGTCTGCTCTGCGCGCAGGGTGGAAAAACCGCTGCTGTGCCGTCGTAACGCCTGCTCAAAATACGCCAAGAGCTTGTGACCATCCTGCGCCGAGAGGGGCTCGCGAGGTTCGAGGGCCCAGCAGAGATAGGGGGCCGCATCCACTGGGCGGACGGGGTCGCGCGAGAAGAGACGTGAGAGGAAGGGGCGGTCCTGTGTGTCGCGGACCTCTGGCAAAGCCTCGATGCTGTCGATGAAGCAGCACTGCTCGCGGGAGATCACGTCAAGCGGTCGGCAGGCGGCGGATTGGGCGCAGCGCACCTCGTGTTCTGTGAGTAGCTCTCCTTCGAGCGTTATTCGCGCTTCACGTTGTCCCGCAGGCGCGAGGCGTGGTGTTCCGCGCTCGTCCAGCTCTGTGACCTCTACCAGTTGACTCGAGCGGTAGCGGTAGAGACCATGATGAGAGCTGATGATGGGAGTGTAGCGTTCGCCTACCCTCAGAGCTTCGATATCGAAGGCCGGAATGGGGGCGGTATCCAGCGGAGCCAAGGGCTCTAGCTCCACAAACTGGCCGTCGAGTAGTGCCCACCCTCCAAGCCGGCCAGCTTCACTGGCGGCGCTAAGGGGGCTGCCAGCAATCCACAGACCTGGGTCGATGCAGAGCACATCACCATAGCGATCAGGCAAGCGCTTCGCGGCAACTCGAGCAGCCCCACCTCCAGGGCAGATGAGCGTCGTCAGCTCGGGCCAGATGTGGTGTGGTTTCAGCTGGCCGTCAGCGTTTCTCAGCTGCATCAGCTTCCGGGCGCGTTCAGGTTCAGGCTTGAGGGAAGAGGGCAGGGCACCATAGCTGCCCTGTGTCTTGATGATCCCGCTAGCGAGATGCTCGAGCAGCCTCTCGGCCTGGCCTTCGAGGTGATCTGCGAGAATCGAGAGGGTGCCAGGGTTCTGGGCGCGCAGCACTCGTAGCGGCTGGGTGAGAGCCAGGCGCAAGAGAAGATAATAGCGCTCCTCCTCATCATCGATTTCCCAGAGGATCGGGGGCAGGGGACCGTGGGTGGCGCCAGCTCGGGCTTGTTCGAAGTCGTCTCCTTTGCTTCCAGCGCTCTTTGGGCTCAGGCACTTGGGGGGGATGCTTAGCCACATCCCATCCACCACGTTCTTTCCATGGACCCCTACATAGTGTTGCAGCAGCGCTTCCCACCACTGCCAGTGCTCAAGTGCAGGGGGCGTGAGGGGCAAGGCTAGAGGCGTACGCTCTGCATACTCCACCAGGGTCCCCAGGGCCTCTTTCACCAGCACCTCGGCGCCCTGAGCTTGTGCCTCGAGGAAAGGAGCATACTCGTGGGGGCTTCGAGGGGGCACTCGGGTCAGATAGCGTTCGATGCTCGTGGCCTCGGCGAAGCCATGGGAGCGCCCGAACTCTGTCTCTTGATTGAGTTGAAGGATGCGCTCCAGCGCTCCTTGCTGCGCAGCCTTTGGGTTTTGTCGTGCGTGATCGTGGCGTGCCACCGCGTCGCGGTGAGCGCGCAGCGCGAGGGTTTTGCGTAGCGCGAAAGGAAGCAGCTTTGACCAGAAGCTCGGCACCTCGTGCCTACTTGCCGAGCTTGGCCTTCAATGCTTCGAGTTCAGCGTCCACCGCGCCGCTCTCTTCACCCGCAGCCGCAGGCAGCGCGCCTTTGACCTCTGCAGAGCCGTCGGTGAGCAGGCCCATTTTTGCTTTGAGCTCGAGCAACTGCTGTTCGGCGCCTGCCCCGGCCTCGAGCTTGTGGAAGCGTTGCTCGAGGTTATCCCCAGTGAGTTCTCCGGCTACCTCAGCACCCGCCTCGGCTTCAGCTTCCATCTGGTCGATCTTTTGTGACATGCGATCAAACGTATCAAAGGCCGAGTTATCCGAGAGGCCCGACATCGTCTCGTGGATCTTCTGCTGCGCCTCGGCGCGCTTTTTCCGTGCCACGAGAATATTCTTCTTGCGGCCGGCCTCTTCGATTTTGCTGTTGAGGGCGCGCAGCTGGTCCTTGAGCGAGTCGACCGCGGTCTTTTGAGACTGCCACTGCTCCTGCATGGTGGCGGTGTGCTCGCCATGTTCTTGTTTGCGCGCGAGCGCCTCGCGGGCCAGGGCGTCGTCCCCGGCGCGCACGGCCATCATCGCCTTACGCTCCCAATCTTGAGCCTTGCTCGCCTCTGCCTCATATTGCTTCTTGAGCCGCTTCTCATCGGCGATGGCGACGGCGACCTGCTTTTTTGCCTCCACCAGCTGCTGCTTCATGTCTACCAGCACCTGGTTGAGCATCTTCTCCGGGTCTTCCGCCTTAGAGATCATGTCGTTGATATTCGATTTGAACAGGCCGCCCAGCCTCGAGAATAGTCCCATAGTGGTCCTCACAGCGCATACGCGCTACTTCGCGTCGTTGGTCTTTTGGCTCAGGTCTATGCTGCCGCGTCGGTCAAAAACTTATTGAGCAAGGGGTAGTGTTTGCTCACGGTCATGGCGAGGTCGTCCACCGTCGCCTGGAACTCGTTGTAGTCGAGGTTCTCCAGCTCCAGCGCGTCCGTGGCCACCACGAAGCCCTCTTCTAGTCCATAGGCGCCATGCAGCATCTCCTCAGCGTTGAGCTGCAGGAGGGTCTGAAAGAACGCCTCACGCCGATCTTTTACCACTCGATCGAGATCGAGTAGCTTGACCCGGCAAACGAGCACGGGACCGGCGATGGAGATCACCAGGTCGGTGGCCCCCTCTGTGACCACCCAGATGCTCTCACCGAGGGTGTCGTAGTTGGCATCCATGCGGATCATAAAGCTTTCGATATCTTCGGCCGTCTTCATCGACGTCTCCATCCTTCAGGGGCCAGGTCCAGGGCTCGAAGAGTCACGTCAAGGCGTGACCTTCTCGCGCCCTCAGGACTCAACCCAAAGCCTGAGCAGTAACGAGATGAAAGGTAAAAGAAATTCCTTCCAGGATCAATGCCTCGTGGCGTCTCGCCTTGGGTGGCTTGCCAAGAGTCGCCTTGGGTGGTAGTCGGGCCTGCATGAGCGCCGATTCCTTTCGTTCCGCGCCATTAGGCGCAGCTCCCATCGATCCCGCAACGTTACCGCGGCATATCGCGGTGATCATGGATGGCAATGGGCGCTGGGCCCGTCAGCAGGGCCTCGAGCGTGTGGCTGGCCACGAGGAGGGGGCGAAGTCTGTGCGCACGGTGGTGCGGGCAGCGCGTGCGCTGGGTGTACGTGCCCTCACGCTCTTTGCCTTCTCCGAGCAGAACTGGGGGCGCCCGCCCTTGGAGGTCGAGGCGCTGATGCGCTTGCTCTACCGCTACGTGCTCGAGGAGCACAACGAGATCATGGACAACGACATCCGGCTCTTTGCTATCGGCGATCTCCATCGGCTGCCCACCTTCGCTCGGGTGGCTCTCAAGGCGTTGATGAAGCTCTCAGCTGGCAACAAATCCATGACCCTCTGCCTCGCCCTGAGCTATGGCGGGCGCGAGGACGTGGTGCTTGCCGCGCGCGCGCTGGCCGAGGACGTGGCGGCCGGGCGTCTCGCCCCCGAGGACATTGACGAGACGCTCTTCGAGTCGCGGCTCTCCACCGGCGAGATGCCACCGGTGGACTTGATGATTCGGACCAGTGGTGAACAGCGGCTCTCCAATTTTCTGCTCTGGCAGGCGGCCTACGCTGAGCTATTTTTCACGGACGAGATGTGGCCTGACTTCCGCAAGCCGCAGCTCCTTGAGGCCATCGCAGCTTACCAGCAGCGCGAGCGCCGCTTTGGTCGCACGTCTGCACAGCTCAGCGATGGTGAGTCCTGATGAAAGACGCCAACCGCAACCTCATCGTTCGTATCGCCTCAGCAGCCCTGCTCACGCCGCCCCTGGTGCTCTCTGTCTTCTGGTCACGTCCCGAGGGCATCGCCCTCTGGGTGCTGCTGGCCATCGTTATCGGCCAGGGGGAGTTTTATTGGATCGCCCTCAAAGAAGACCCTCCCTGGCTGCGCGTGGTGGGCGTCTTCTGGGGCGTCGTCCTGGGCGCCGCGCTCTATTTTGATCCCTTCACCAACGCTGCGTTGGTGACCTTGATTGTCGCCACCCTCTCTTTGGCGATCTTGCAGCTCTTTTTTCATAGCGAGCTTTCACGCGCTACAGCCCAGCTGGGAGTGATGCTCTTTGGCTTGCTCTATGTGCCGCTCTTGATCACCCCCCTCGCGCTGCTCAAGCGCCTGCCCCATGGCGCAGAGTGGATCATCCTCGTCTTCTGCGTCACCTGGTTCGCCGACACCGGTGCCTACGCTGCTGGGCGCACTTTTGGGCGGCATAAGCTCTACCCCAAGATCAGTCCCGGCAAGACCATCGAGGGCGCCTTGGGTGGCGTGCTTGCGGCCGTGGGCGCCGCGGCCCTGGCCCACTTCTGGTATCTCCCAGAGTTAACGTGGACCCACGGGCTGCTTATCGCGATCCCTGGTAGCCTCCTTGGTATGGTGGGCGACTTGGTGGAGTCGATGATCAAACGGGGGTATGGGGCGAAGGATTCAGGGCGCGCTATCCCAGGTCACGGAGGGCTTTTGGACCGCATCGATGCGCTGCTCTTTGTGGTGCCCTATGTCTACCTCTATGTGAACTACGTGGTGATTCGTTGAGCTTGCGCTGGTGGGCTATTGGCCCGCGGAGCGAAAGACGAAGGGGTAGGAGACCACGACAATGCCCCCACCCTGGGGCTTGGGGAAGGTGATGCGTCGCATGGCCTGGGCGAGGCACTGCTCTGTGGACGCGTGCCCCATGGTGCTGCGCTGGACCTTCGAGAGGGTGACCTGTCCTGTGCCGGCGATGATGAACTTCACCACCACCCGGCCCTGAAGCTTGGCGTTTTGCTGCAGCGAGCGCGTGTAGCAATATTTGAACTGTTGGATGTTCTGACGGATATATCGTCGCACAATAGACCTATCCAACGCGCCACGGATCGTTGGGATGCCCACCCCGATGGGGGGTAGTCGCTGGGGGCGTCGCGGACGCAGGCGCGCTGTGCCTGTACTCCATCCGCCAGGCCTCCTGCCAGGGCCGATATCGCCGATCTTCACCAGGTGGCCCGCACCATCGCCGATGCCATGTCCACCCCCGATGCCTGTTCCGCTAAGGCCGAGGCCTCCGAGGCCATAGGCCTCACCACCGGGGCCCACCACCAGGCTCCCTAGGGCGTCTTCTGCTTCGTCGCCCAGCGCGCCTTCTCTTGATGAGAGGATGGAGGTGATTAGCCGGTTGTTCCTAATCACCCCGAGGGCGCCACTGTTGCGTGCAATCTCTCGGGCCATGTCTTTGGCGATGGCCGGGCGCTGCATCGATTTTCTTGATCAGCTTGAGAAGATCCTGATCTTCAGCGATGGAGGGCTTCACGAGGTAGCTGAGCATTTTGGTATTCTTGCCAAAGATGTCGCCGCTCATGGCCTTGCCATCGCCGGGTGTGGCAAAGACCAAGGCCAAGAGCACGGCGTGAGCGATGAAGGAGATGCCCGTGAAGAGCTGGTTCGACCAGCAGAATTGAGCGAAGAGGCCACCTGTGAGGGGGTCTTGCTTGTCCGCGCTCTCGATGGCGATGGTGTGGGAGCCAAACTCGAGTTGGGCACGGGAGCCTGCCGGCAGGACCACGCTGTAGACCCCATGGCTTTCGTCTTGCGCGTGTGCTCGTCCCAGGGCGATGAGCTGCTCCAACGACGACAAGCCAGCGGTGTCATAGAGCCAGCCAGACATCGCCGGGGTAAAACGCAGCTCGTACCCATGGGGCTCGGCGCTGAGCAGCGCGAAGACCTCTGAGGGTTGATCGGGCACGGTGACAGGCAGGTCGACGTCCACCCCATCACCGACGAGGAAGTGTGGTGAGCGTCGCTCACGCTGCGCCCGGCCCATGGTGAAGACCAGCGTGCCGCAGGCGATCATCGCTGTGAGGGTTCCAAGGCCTGCGCGCCCAGAGAGCAGCCCAAAGAGCGCCACGCCCATACCCACTAGGCCAAGAGCGAAGAGCGCCCAGGAGCTCGCACTGATATGTCCACCGCGATGCGTCCCAAGGCGCCGCCGCTGCAGCGCTGTGTTGTCGAAGAGGGTGGTGATGTCGACCTGCTGCTCGCTGGGGTCGGGTCCTTTGGGGGCTCGC
>JAFCZD010000954.1 GCA_019314525.1 Deltaproteobacteria bacterium | reverse complement strand
ACTTCGCTCTCGGGGCCGATCACCAGCAAGAGGCTGCCTCGCTGGAGAGGTTCGGCGGGGCTTGGGACATGGTCGACCTCTTTGCCGCGGCGGATGGCGTAGACGTTGATGCCCAAGCGCATGCGCAGGTTGAGCTCTTGCAAGGTCTTGCCGAGTAAGGCGCCACCCACGGGGATCTCGCCGATGGCTTCACCGTTGCCCAAACAAGCGATGGTGTCGTCGGCTGCGAGCGCGGCGTCGCCCTCGACCATGCTCATGACTGCATCGCGTCGCAAGACCTCGCGGTTGTAGTAACCAAGAAGATCCGCGCGAGTGATTCGGCCCACCAGGCGTTGCTCGGTGTCCACCACAGGTAGTTCATAGCGCAGTCGGTTTTGCAGCAGCTGCAGGCAGCGGTCGAGGTTGTCGGTTGTGGTGACGGTCTCGGCGGGGTGCATCAGGGATCGGGCCCGCAGTTTACGCCGCAGCGAGGCCTTATCGCCCACGTGGCTTGCCACGTCCTCCATGCTCACGACGCCAAGCAGGTGCCGCTTGTCGTCGGTGATGTAGACATGTTGAGTCTCACCCTCATGAGCCCGATCGACGATCTGTCCCATGGTGGCGCTGGGCCGTACTCGGGGTGGGTTGGGCAGCATCAGCTCTGTGACGGCGGCCGTGCGCACCACCGCGCTGGCGTTGTTGCTGTTGGCGCTGGCTCCGCGGCGCACGAGCTTGAGGGTGTAGATCGATTCGCCCATCAACCACATGGCCAAGGTCGTGCCAAGGATAGTGGCGAACATCAGCGGCAAGATGATGCTGTGGCGATTGCAGAGCTCGAAGACGATGAGGATCGCTGTGAGGGGTGCGTGGGTGGTGGCGCCCACCAGGGCTCCGGTGCCCACCAAGGCGTAGGCGCTGGGGCTAGCGATCTTATCCGCAGGCATCCAGTGTTGGGCGAGGCCCCCAAAAGCACCCCCGAGGCTCGCCCCCAAAAAGAGCGAAGGAGCGAAGACGCCCCCAGAGCCGCCGCTGCCGATGGTGGTGCCTGTGGCGACGATTTTCATCACTACGAGCACGAGCAGATAGCCCGCGGTGGGGAAGGCGCTGAGATCCACGGGCGTCCCCGACATGCCCAGGACCTGCTCGATGAGCCCATAGCCAATGCCCAGGACCTCGGGGAAGGCCAACGCCATGGTCCCGATGGCTGCGCCACCAAAGACACCCAAGGCATAGGGCGGCAAGGGCACGAGTTCCCAGGCGTCTTCGAGCCCGTAGAGCCCGCGGGTGAAGGCGACGCCCACGCCTCCGGCCAGCAGGCCGAGGAGGGCATAGAGGGGCAGCTCCCAGGCGCTGGCCAGGGTATATGCGGGTACAGCGAACGCTGGACTCGCGCCGAGGTGGTGGTGGGTCACCACTGTGGCGACCACCGCGGCGATGATCAGCGGACCGAAATGTCGGGGCGACCCACGCCCAAGGATGACCTCGATGGCGAACATCACCCCAGCGATGGGCGCGTTGAAGGTCGCGGCGATGCCCGCGGCCGCGCCAGCGGCGACAAAGTCGATGAGGTATTGACCGCGCATGTTGGTCAGCCGACCGAGGAGTGAGCCTAGGCCGGCGCCGATCTGCACGATGGGCCCTTCACGCCCCACAGAGCCGCCGCTGCCGATGGTGATGCCGCTGGCGAGGATCTTCACCAAGGCGACCCTCGGGCGGATTCGTCCCCCGAGACGGGCGCAGGCGTCTTTGACCTCGGGCACGCCATGGCCCTTGGCCTCAGGGGCGAAAAAGTGCACCAGTGGGCTGACGATCAAACCTCCCACGGCGGGTGGGAGCACGACGCGATACCAGGGCAGCGCCTTGAGGGCGGCGGGGCTCAGGCCAGTGGGGAAGGCGAGCTTGCGAACGAAGCCGATGAGCGCGCGGAAGACCAGGGCTCCGTAGGCGGAGAGCAGGCCGAGGGTTACCGCGACGAGCAGGCGGACGAGGGCGCGCACACCAGGCCCCCTCTTATGCCAAAGCTTCAGTTTTGGGGAGCGTGGGGGGGACGAGTGTGGGGGATCTTCAGGCATCTTCAGGCATGTGGCGCGTCAAGGCTGCGAGGGTGTGATTTACGAGTCCATCCATCCAAGAGGATCCTGCCGCCACAGCTGGGTCGGAGAGCGCTTGGATGGTGGTGATATAGTCCTC
>JAFCZD010000953.1 GCA_019314525.1 Deltaproteobacteria bacterium | reverse complement strand
CCTCGGTTCAGATTGATGCGATTGTGAGCGTGCTACAACCTCAACAGCCCCAGGCGTTCTGGTGACGAGTGGTTCTTGGAGCAAACACCCACCTCAGAGCTGCTGCTTGACGTTTGGTCTGATGACGTGCTCGATTTGGCTCTCAGCCGCACGGGCATCTTGGCTCGCCAGAGAGGGCTATAAGAGGCCCAGCGAGACGATGAACATCGCCGAGTTAACCTCACCCTTCACCTGCGTCTCACCCACGGTCAAGGTCTCGCGGAACTCACCCACGACGTAGACCGAGTCGGCCGAGACGGCGATGTTTTCCAGGCGATGTGAACCTGAACTCCAGAGGTGCTCTGCCCAAAGCGCCTGTTCTTTGTCGTCAAGCCGCGTAACGAACATATCGCTGGTTGTCTCGGCGATCAGTTGATGGGAGTCGAAGTGTATCTGGTCATTGAAACCACCTCCGATGATAGCCCCACCCTGTCCGTCGACGGCGATATCAATGATGTGATTGTAGAGGCCAGCTCCAACAAAGGACCTGAGCTGAACGAGGTCTCCAACAGCATCTAACTGCGCCGCAAAGAGGTCTCTTCCTTGCTGGCTTGTCAGTGTCGTCGCCCCGAAGGTCATGCTCTCAGAGAAGTGGCCTGCAACCCATAGCGTACCCTCAGCTGAAAACGTCACGTCCACGACGTTGATGGTGTTGGGCCCAGAGAAGCTCTGCCCCCAGAGGGTCTGCCCCTGGGCGTCGATTTGCCAGAGGAATCCGTCATCCTTGCCCGCGCTGCTCAAGGAGGTATCGCCGAGGCTGATGGTGTCTTTGAAGCTGCCAGACAGGGCGATGGCCCCTTCGGCGTTCACCGCGAGCCCTTGCAGAAAAAAATCGTATGGGCTGACAAAGCGGCGAGCCCACTGCTGATGCCCCACCCCATTGTAAAAGAGCAGCGTTGTCCCCGTTTCGCTGAGTTCTGTCTCACCAAAGCTTAGAGGCCCGTAGAGCCTGCCCGTGACCAGCACACCGAGGGGCGAGAGGGCGACGGCATACCCCCTATCGTCTCCACTGCCACCAATAGCACGCGCCCACGACAGCCCAGAAGAGTTGATCCGCGCCACGAAGAGGTCGTAAGCGCCTGCGCTCGTCAATGAAAAGACCCCAAAGTCGACAGTGGCGGAGAATTGCCCCGTGAAGGTGATGTTGCCCTGGGAATCCACGGCCACTCCGTTTGCTCGGTCATCCCCGATGCCGCCAAAGCGCTGAGCCCAGCGTGGGGCGCCACTGGGCGCGAATGCCGCGACGAAGATGTCTTCACCCCCTGCAGAGACCAACTCTGTGGCTCCGAAATAGACTGACTCACTGAAATGACCCACGACGATGAGATCGCCGTCGGGGGGCGTGGCTACGCTGAGGGGGTGTACACCAGGATAGCCTTTTGTCCAGTTTAGGCGTGGATTTCGGGGGGGGGCGGTGTCACTGCCGCTCTCTGCATCGTTTCGAGTG
Organism: Deltaproteobacteria bacterium; assembly: GCA_019314525.1. Classification (GTDB taxonomy): domain Bacteria; phylum Myxococcota_A; class Polyangia; genus JAFCZD01. The sequence continues at coordinate 684 of JAFCZD010000953.1, read as the reverse complement.
GATGTGATCAAGTGTAGCGCTGGGTCGCAGGCCACCAGGGTGCAAAAGAGCAAGAGCTGAGAGCGAACATAACGAGGCAAGCATATCTCCTGAAAACAACGACAATTCTAAGTTGTTGTCTCAGAAGATTCCACCCATCAAAACGAGGCTGTCAGGACCAGGCGGCGGCACGCGGAAGGGTTTGTATGTTCTCTGCGGTGGTCCTGCGGATGCCGTTTTCTATCTCGGGCGAATCAGCCTTTGGCTCTTGAGCCGTGGCGGCGATGTAGCGCCCAGGGGCGATGAGTTGCTCGGGGTCGATGACCTGCTTGAGCCGGCGGGCGAAGGCCCAGGTGTCTGGCGCGTAGGGGCGTAGCCTCTCGATGGTGCGCGCATGTCCACGGTAGGGGATATACCCCGCGCCAGCGAGTTGCGCGATGAGCGCATCATGGCAGCGCTCTGCACGCAGGGTCTCCTCTTGGCTGGAACGATCGAAGTGAATGCTGGTCACAGCACAAAGCGCGCGGTCGCTGACCTGTGAGATGGTGACCTGATATTCAAAGCCATGCTGATGGAAGCAAGCACGCGCGATATCTTGCAAGCGAGTCACGTCCTCTGTCCGCGCGGGGAGCACCGGGGAGACCCAGATCATTCCAGAGCGAGAGTCTCGCGGGTCCGAGTCTGGACCTGGTGTGCCCTTTGCCC
>JAFCZD010000952.1 GCA_019314525.1 Deltaproteobacteria bacterium | reverse complement strand
AGCAGCCCCCACGCTCATGCCCGTTGCGTCCTGGTTGGGTGTGGCGTCGATTACGCCAGAGTCGGCGATGATCCACAGTAGCTGATAGCCGAGGTAGGGCGTGAGGTTGAACGTGGAGGCGACCCCAAAGGCCTTGGAGATGGCAAAATCAAGCCCTGAGACCGTGAGGTTGAAACCGGGAGTACCGAAGACCCGGCTGACAGAACCTCGCACTGAGAGAGCGGGTAGCGGCAGCCCTTGGTAGCCTTCGTGAAGCGCTAGCTTGGCGGAGACCACGCCGGCCCACATGCTGCTGTTGATCAGGTGACGCACCCCTGCAGCAAGTTCGAAGCTGGGTACGGGGAACCAGAAGCCTTTTCGTGCCATGACACTGACTGTGGTGGCCAGGCTGGGTGGCAGCTCGCGTTCAATTCGGTCGCGGGCCTCTGGCGTGAAGGTGGGGTCGATGAATGCAGTGTCGCTGACAGATTCAGCCGCACGCCAATAGCGCTGCGCCAGGTCAGCATCATCGGCGTTGGCGTTCTTCTTGGGGTTGATCGTGACCCAGCCCATCTCGACACCAATGGAAAATCCGTTGTATCCGAGGGTCTCGGCGGGGGCGAGCACGTTGGGTGCAAACATCACCCCAAGCTCGCTCATCAACGAGCGGAAGGCGTTGACGTCAGGATGGATCTGCGCCACTCGCCCATAGGTGTCGTGCGAATACGCTCCACCACAACGGACCATCCTGCCATCATCGGTCTCAATACGGCATAGGCGCCCGATGTTGAGGTCCCAAGTGTCAGCCCGGACAGTCGCGGGCAGCGAGAGAGAGATCACCATGGCGAGAGTAAGTTGAAGCCAACGGCTCAAGCGAGAGAGAGATCACCATGGCGAGAGTAAGTTGAAGCCAACGGCTCATCGAGTATTCCTCGGTAAATTTACAGAGCGCCACCATAACAAGCACGCTCTGGGTGATCAACTAGACGACATCGGCGGAAATGATAAACCGTTCAGAACCCACCCAGAATCTGTGAGGGCGGGTTTCTGTCGTGTAGAGTGTTAGGGGTTGAAGGCAGCGCAGAGGATGTTGATCCTCGTGCTGCAGTTATAGGTTTGATAGTCCAGCCAGCGGCTGTCTGTGTAGAGCGGACTGCCCCTGCGGCCGATCTCGAGGGTGCTCGCGCTGGTCCACCCTCGGCAGGTCTCAACTACCTTTCCGTTCTTGTCCGAGCCACTCCACCAGATATAAGGTGTGACGTCGAGCTTGCTGAGGCTCTCGTAGAGACCTTGGGTGAGGAGCCGACTCCAGTCATCCTGTATCACCTCGCCTTTGTGTGAGACGAAGGGGCGTTGGGTGGGTAACAGATAGTTGAAGGGCATCTCCAAGAGCTGATCGTTGGTGTTGACGCCGATGAACGCCCGGGCGTGGGTGCGGTCAATGCTTCGGCTCTCCATTTCCTTCCTACAACTCTGGTCCGCCCCAGCGCGTCCTCCCAGATCGCCGCCGGTGACACCGAAGTTGAAGAGCACCGTTGGTGAGGCATCATAGGCGATGCAAACCAGTCGTGCAGAGGTGTTGTGGCAGTAGAAATAATCGTTTGTTGTGACCCAGGTGTTGTCCGTTTGGTCCGCGAAGCCTGTGGTCCCCCACTGATTGCTCGCGGAGGACGTCCAGCCAAGGCAGGTGTGGTAGGCGCTGCCATCCGGCTTGCTCCCGCTCCACCAGCGCCCCGTGGCGAGCACTTCGGCCTTCTGCAGGGTGGTCTCGATGTTGCCGTCGAGGAGCTCTCCCCAACTATTGGCGACCTTTGTCCGGCTGAGCGAGACCAGGGGTCGCTGGGCGTCAAAGCCGTAGGCGAGGGGCATATTCCTCAGATCGTCATTGGCGTCCACCGAAAGCAGGGCGTGTGCACGGATGTTGAGATCTTTCAGATCGGGGTTGGTATCGACCAGCGTTTGGCAGCGCTTATCGACGCCGTCTCTGCCGTTGAGGTCTCCATTCATTCCAGTGGGGGTGGAAAAAAGGAGCAAGGGACGTACGCAGAGTGTCTTGGTGTGATGCAGCACAAAGCCCGTGGCACAGGTCCATGAGCAGTCGGTGGGTGCGCTCCAGCCGTTGGCGTCACTATAGACCACCTGTACCGTGGCAAAGGTAGAGACGGCTTGCTCAGGCACTGCCATGAGAGCACAAGGTACGTTCTTAGATTGGATGCAGGTTTGACCATCCTCACTGATATGGTCGGCCACACAGGCCCAGGCGCAGGTGGCAGTCTGCCAGCTCTGTGAGGCGGAGATCCACCTGACCGTCACCTCGACGATGACATCCTGGGAGTTGGCAGGCTTGTTGGGATCGGGCGAGCACTCGGCCTGTTTTTCGTTGATACACGCCTGTTCGTCTTGGCTGAGGGTGTGGGTGTCGGCGCAGACCCACTCGCAAAGGGAAGGCTCTGTCCAACTGCCGGCATCATAGGTGACCGTGACTTTCTCTATGACGTCCACCGCGTTGCTGGGTTTGTCGGGACTGCCTCCGCAGTCCACCTCTTTGGTGCCTGCTTCTGCGGGCATATCGATCACCACAGCGTCACTCACGGCGGCATCACTCACGGCGGCATCACCCAGCGCACCATCAGCTGGGTCCGCGTCTTGGGTCTGCGCGTCTTGGGTCTGCGCGTCTGACGCCTGCCCGTCTGACGCCTGCCCGTCTGACGCCTGCGCGTCTGCTTGGGGTTCCCCACCAAGATCCGGGAGGGTATCGTTGCAAGCTCCTAGCATGAAGAAGACCCCGAAAAGACCGTAAATTCCCACGAGATGACGTGGCATTGAGCGCTCCTTAGGCTTGTACTTCTTGATTATTGCACGTCCTCGTCAAGGAGAAAAAGCATGGTGCTCTCACACCCATGGTTCTGGGTGTTTGATGGTCAATGACTCAATAACTGTGTTAACGTAGCTGCGCATTGCGATAATAGAGTCCTTGGAGGATGCCATGCGTGCATGCGTCGCTCGATTAGCTATCCCGTTTCTCATGATTGTGCTCTTGGCGGCCCC
>JAFCZD010000295.1 GCA_019314525.1 Deltaproteobacteria bacterium | reverse complement strand
GGTGATGGCCAGCCGGCCGATACCCTGGATGTCAGAAGCGCCAAGATGCACAGTTGTTCGCCCTTAATCGAGGAGGCGATTGTTGGTTAAGCTGCTGTGGAGTGCAAGGCTTGGGTCTCACTCCAACGCAGGTGTTATGGCGTGCCAGCGCTGATCTCGAAGCTCTCGATTAAGCCTCCATCTCCTTGGGGGGCGCAACCTCTCCTGTGAGCAACGCCGTCTTCCCTTCTGCGGAGAGCATATGCCGCAAGCTCGCGACGATCCTCGAAGCGGGCACGGCCATGATGCCCCAGTGGTAGCTATTGGACTCCTTGTCCATGCCGAGAGTCTTCAGGTCCAGCGCGTTGAGCAGACCCACGAAGCCATGACCGTCCTTGGCGAAGAGTGGCCCGCCGCTTGAACCACGGAAGGTGGGCACGTTGGCCGAAAATCCCTCGGTTGAGAAATGCGCCCCTCCTCCGCTCATCCATTGCGGCCGCCGTGGGTCGTGCACATCGAGCCGAGTAAGCCGCGTCTCCGGTCTGTGTACCTCACCTGTCGCCAAAATGGTGGCGAAGCGGGGACGCTCGAGGGTGCGCTTTCCCTGCTTCCGGGAAATCGCCCAATCGTGCATCGTCCACAGGTCCGGATAGCCCACGGCGTAGACCGACATATCTGTAGCGAGCGGCGCAGCAGAGAGGTGAATGGGCCGCACATCTCGCATGCTAGGGGGCAACTCCAGCTCGACCAATGTGTAGTCGTACCTCAGATTGCGCGCCACGAGCCGCTTGACTTGCGCAGAGACTTTGGGTTTGTCGGCCCCTTGCGGATAGAAGTCGACCTGCTGTTTGGCGCGGTCGCGATAGAGGGTCACGTGGGCCGCCGTGAGTGCCAGCGCCCTACCGCGCACAGCATCGCTGGCGACGATGAACGCGGTCCCCTCCGGCGCGGAGCTACGGCCCGCTCCGATCATGTATTGGCCCACGGCCCGAGCGTTTTGCTGGGTGGCGGGGGCGAGTCGCTTCAATAACGCTTGGGTGCCAAGGTGGAAGCGGTGAGCGCGCGGGCGCGATTTCTCGGCGTGCGCCATTGACCCACCGAGGCATAAGCAGACGCAGAGACATGTCGCGAGCACGTGCATGCTCCTGAGTAACGCAATCCAGATGCCAACCTGCGAGCTCGATTATGCTTGTATTTTTCGCATACTGGGGCGCGCAAGTTCCTTCCTTGCTGGCCAGTGCAGCTTCGAGTCGCCACGAATGTGGCCCTCTTCGTGCGAACGTGTGGTGGTCTCGAGGCGCGGCCAGGGTGTGGCGCAGCGCGAGGGCGAAGCGACCAGGTGCCTTAGTACTTCTCGTATCCCACCGAGCCCATCACGAGCACGCCGGTGTACCCATCGACGAAGATCGTGCGCATGTCGAGACCGACCATCAGGCCTTTACGGCGAACGCTGTCTTTGACACGGCTCATCAAGGGATATCCGCCCACGCGGGCCTGAAGCATGAAACCGGAAGGGTTGTTGAGCACGCCGTAGCCGACACCTGCGCCGGCGAAAAAACGGTCCTTCAGGGTTGCCTCTGCCATCGCTGCAAGCGCCATCGTTCCAGTCCATCCCGAGACGACCGAGCCCTCAGTCCCCAACTTGCCGAAGGCCAAGAAGGACTGCACATAGATGCCGAGCAGGTCGTTCATCTGCATACCGAGCCTGAGATCCATGCCCCCCATGGGCCCGGAGAAGCCGGCGACGGACTCGAGGCCTAGGTTGAGGTTATAACCCCAACGGAAGCGGGGGCCATCTGCGCGGGCGAGCGTCGTGGCGGGCAAGGCTGCGGGCGCCGCTGCGGGCGTCGCCATCGCAGCGGGAGCGACGTCAGGTGGTGGAGCAGGAGCCTCGTCCTGTGCTTGAGCAGGATTGATGCACAGCGCGAAAATAGCAGCGGTAGCGGCGACGAGGGGAAGTCTACGCATGGAATCTCCTGGCTGTTCTGTGAAAGGTACGATGAAGACCGTAACCCGTCTCACTGAATTATCACAGTTCTTTGGGCTCTCGTCGGCGGGAAACTCAAGGATGGAAGAAGGCCTCAGCGCGTCCGTCGAGCATCAGCGCGAGCTGGACAAAAAGAGCGCCAGCATGCCCTCGTCGCGCGTCTCGTGCTGAATCTTCTCCAGCTGTCGTTGAAGGATGCCCCGCAAGTTGGTGGCGTCGTCGCGGCGGGTGGTTGTCTTTTCTTGGGTGGTCTCGATCTTCAGCTCCAGAGCCTCCAACCGGGTCTCGCGCTCCTCGCGCAGAGCACGGATACGCTCAGCGAGGTCTGCTGTGCGTACCTCCAGGCGTGTGAGCTGTGTGGACGCTTCACCGGGCGCTTTCTTCATGCGGGTTCGCTGCCGTTGGGCCTCGTGTTCGAGCTGCACCAACGCTTCACGCAGCTTGGCTTCGCGTTCTCGGTAGCGCATGTCGATGTGCAGCACCTCACCTTGCATCAGGTCAACCTCGGCCTCGGTCTCGAGCACGGCCTCGTCCATCTCCAACATGCGTGAGAGCAGGTGTACCGTGTTTTCGCTGCCGAGCTTGTTCTCCCGGAGCGTCTGCACCAGGTCTTCGAGGTCCTGGCCCTGCCGGTCCACCGGCGCGGGCAGCTCTGTCCAGCCCAAGCGCTGGGCGTTCAACCCCACAGGTCCTGCGTGTCCACCAAGGCCGATTCCGGCTGCTCCTACGGGGCCCACGCGGGTCTCATCATAGAAAGACGCGATCATCGTCGCGCTGACACGAGGGCGCTGTATGCCCGTGTCATCCACACCGCTCTCGTCCTGTAGCGCCCGAAACTCAGCGGCCAGCTCGAGGGCGCTCTGGGGCCTCTTCTCCGGCTGCTTCTGCAGGCAGCTCATCACCAACTCGGCGAGGCGCTCTGGGATCTTGCCTTTGGCCTTTTCGCGCAGGTGCGTTGGTTCGTTCTCCTGGTGGGCGAAGATGATCGCGAGGGGATCTCCAACGAAGGGCGTCACCTCCGCGAAGATCTCATAGGCCATGATGCCCACACCGTAGATATCAGCGCGATGATCCACCGCTTCTTGGCCCTCGAGGCATTGCTCTGGGGCCATGTACTCAGGGGTCCCGAAGATCGCGCGCGCATCAGCGCTGTTGTAGGTGGTGCTGCCAAGGGTCAACTTGGCGAGCCCGAAGTCGAGCACCTTGACGAAGTCTTTGCGCCCACGCCGGGTGGTGAGAGCGACATTGGCGGGCTTGAGATCTCGGTGCACCACCCCACAGGCATGGGCCGCAGAGAGCGCATCACAAACCTGCGCGAGGATGTGCAGGGCGCGCTCCGTGGGGAAGGCTTGCCCACCTCGGCGGCTCTCCCGCAGCTCATGACTGAGGGTGATGCCGTCGACGTACTCCATCACAATATAAGGCACGCCTGTGTCGCTCTCGGCGTAGTCGAAGACAAAAGTGACGTTGGGGTGCTGCACACGGCTCGCGGCGCGCGCCTCTCGGCGAAAGAGCTGCTGTAGCGATTCATCCTTGAGCAGGCGTTGGTGGATCATCTTCAGCGCGAAGCGGCGCTGGAGCACTTCATGCTCCACCAAGAAGACGGCGCCCATCCCCCCTGTGCCGAGGATCTTCTCGATATTGAAGCGACCGTCGAAGACGGTGCCGATCAACTCTTCATACATATCCTGAACCTTGCCTGATGGGCCAGCCCCAGGAGCCTATCACGCCGATGATGGATGGAGAAAGCTCGCTCCAGGCGTGACGTTTTTTGGGGAAGGGTATAGATGTGTCTGCGTAGATGTTGTCTGCCACGGGGATCACTGCCGTGGTTCACGAGGGAGGCTATGATGCGTTGTAGTAGACATATATCCTTGATTATATTGATGAGTTTTGCAGCGGCGTGTGGTGGACAAGAGGAGTTTCTTGGTCGTGGGCCAGGCCCTGAGCTTACCTCTGAGGCCGCCGTGGAGCGTACGTTGGAGCTGCGGGGCTATGTTTATGTGAGCACTTCCGCCTCCCATTGGACGATCCAACGCGCCGTACAGAAGCAGGTTCGTACCGCCTTTGGGCCCTTGCGCATCGCCAAGATCAGTGTTGATGACCGCGAGTTTGAGAGCAACACCAAGCCTGCGACCTTCAAAGTGGAGTCTGTGGAGGTGGTGAAAAAAGCCGTGGAGACTGGTGATACGGGCACCAGCCTGACCCCTGGCAGCGCCAACGCGTTGGGTGTGGTGGCGGTGGCCAACGATCCGGCGACCACTGTGCAGATCCTCGATATCGACATTGGGATAAGCTCCACGGCAGCCAAGAATATCGTCGCAGGGCGCCCCTTCACGACCGTCAAGGACGTGGATGACGTGTGGGGTGTGGGCGCGTACTCGCTGGGGCGCATCCTCTCCTATGCCAAGGCCCACGGCTATGTGGACAGCGCTGTGCCTGTCAACGAGGTGATCGAGCGCGTGAAGAAGGTGAGTTATCTCTACACCGCGCGAGCCCTGGTGAAAAAGAGCTTGGCCTCCCGCAGCAGCTTCTCCCTCTCGCTGCTGATGGGCGACTACCAAAAGTTTGTTAACGAGATCTTGCCTGACTGTGTCGAGAATCCGGATCATGACAGCGAGTTTGCAAGCTCCTTCTGGTATGTCTGGTCGTCCAATGAGAAGCGCTGCAAGACGTTAATCGCGGCCGAGGTGAGGGTCATCGAGCAAGAGCGTGCAGGTCTCGGCGCAACCCAGATCGGTGAGAAGGAGCGCGCTCGGCGTTATCTTCCCATCAACGCGAGGCTTGTTTCGGGGGCCGCGCCGCGCGAGACGCACCCTGAATATGATCAGCTCTATGGGGTGGGCGATGCTGCGAAGAAACGCATCCGCCTCTATCAGATCGTCGGTGTGGCTTCCCATGATGGAGATCCCGCGGACACGGTCAACGAGAACGACCTAGGCTTCAAGGAGTTCTTCAAGACGATCAAGGTGCTCGCGGATCGCTGGGAGGGCCTGCGCGTGGGGGCTGGATCAGCCGCAGACCCGACGCGCATCAGCTTCAAGGGCACGACCTACGAGGGATCTCTTGAAGACGTCTATTATTGGGTGGTGATGAACTCAAGCTACCCCAAGGAGATCGCCTACAGTGATCGTCAGGCCTTCCGCCGCGCCATTCACGACCAGGTGAAGCTGAAGTGGATCACCCTCGAGGTGGACCTCGACGTGGCCACTGCGACCGAGAGCAAGAAGGTGACGCTCGAGATGAACCTGCTCTTCGGCACGACCTCGAGCTATTCGGTGCGGCAGCTCTTTCGCACAGCCTTTTCCAAAGGCGATGTCGTGCTCTACAACGGGCACTCCTACATTGGCTCAGGTCCCCTCGACCCTTCGAACTACAGGAGCTACGAGTTCAACGACAACTACCAGATCTTCTTTTTCAACTCATGCGTGTCCTTCAACTACTACAGCGTTGACTACTTCGACCTCAAGGCCAGCGGCACGCAGAAGCTCGATTTGGTGACCAACGGCATCGAGGTCTACATCCGCGACGGCGGCAAATCCATGGGGCAGTTCATTGTGGCCCTCTTCGATGGTGGCTTGAAGAGCTGGCGCGAGGTGCTGAAGGCGACGCAGGTCTCCTTATGGTACGGCGTGCACGACCCCAACCGCGCGGTGGATGGGGAGCAGGACAACAGCTATGACCCCAGCGCTTTGCCCATCACCTTGCGCGAGGCCACAGTGGGCCTCTCAGTGAAAAATACATCCGTGAGCTGTGGCGGAGCGGCCAGCGGGAGCATCACGTTGAGCGCGGACGCCGAGGGTGCCGAAGAAGTAGAGTTCTTCGTGGGCGGGGCCTCTCTTACGACTCAGAGCACGCTCCCCTATGAGGTGTCGTGGGATACGACCACGGTGGGTGATGGCGTGGTGACAGTGATGGTCCGCGCCCATGCCGCTGATGGCGGCTATACAGATGATTCCTGCACGCTCACCGTCACCAACACCGCCAGCGGAGACTTGCTCAACGACGCGATGGAAGAGGGCGCGTCGGGCTGGAAGAGCACAGGGCTCTGGAACCTCGCCAGTGAGATCAGCTGCGCCAGCCCAAGCTATGCCTCGGGGACGCACGCCTGGTATTTTGGGCAGCAAGCATCGTGCAACTACGACATCGGGCAGCGTGCCCAGGGTAGCTTGACGTCTCCGCTCATCGCAGGCGTGAGCACGGGCTCAATGTTGAGCTTCGCCACACTACGGCAAGTGGAGAGTCACTCGGGTAGCTATGACCAGACCTTCGTGGAGGTGGCGGAGGAGGGCAGCGATCGTTGGAAGGTGCTTTGGTCCAAAAGCTCTAAGGACGCCGCGTCCACGGCGTGGACGCAGGTGGAGGCGCTGAGCTTGGGTGAGTTCGCCGGCAAGAGCGTACGCGTGCGTTTTCGTTTCGACTCTGTGGACGGTTGGGCGAATGCTCATCTGGGCTGGTTGATCGATGATGTGCGGGTGACACGCTAATCGTGTCATGGCACCCTAGTTTCTTTTAGAAAGGATTCTTATGCTCCTTCGCACGACCCTCATGCTCCTAACCCTCATGGTAACGGGCGTCGCTTGCTCCGACGATACGAGCAGCTCGGTGGACGCTGGGCGACCGGACACCACGCTCTCAGATGTGGGCGAGAGGCATGACGCGAGCACGGACAGCACGGTAGATGCAGCCCCTATAGATAACGGAGTCGACGGCATGACGTCTGACGGCCCCAGCGTGGACATGCATGAGGGCGATGCCAAGGCGGAGTTTCAAACGGATGCAAGCAGCGTGGATAGCACATTGGACACTACAACGCCGTCTGGGCCCTGTACGCGAGGGTCTGCGGAGGTGTTGGTCGCCGATCAGAGGGTGGGCTGTGTCACAGCGAACGACGTGACGCAATGCGCTGCTGCCGCCCTCTGCGGGGCAGGCTGGCACCTTTGCACGGCGTCAGAATATCAAGCCGCGTACGCCGACGCAGAGCCAGGCCTCTCCGAGAACGTATGGCTCGCGGGCTGTGTGCGCGAAGGCGCAGCACCCTTCGCTCCCGCCGATCACGTGTGCGCTTCATGCGACAGCACCCAAGGGAGCGAAGTCGCTGTGGGTTGGGGGTGCACCCTTAGCATCTCCATCAGCACTGAGGAGCTGAACGTGGGTGTGCGCACCAGCTCGGCCTGCAGCATGGTGGGCGTCAACGAGAGCGCCAACGCAGCCTTCTGGCAAGTATGGCAGACGAGCAAATTCCTCTCTGGGGCGCTGTGTTGTAAGTAGGCCATCACGGGAGAA